>SKXZ01000196.1 GCA_007128145.1 Candidatus Nitricultor lacus
CATCCTGAGGGAGCTGTTTTCGGGGTGAGGGAAGGGGACATTGCCCAGGATATTATCTCTACCCTTTCTGAGTTGGAACCGGTACAGATTGACGGCCGCCAGGCCAGGGTTTTTTTCATCTCTGATTCAGACGATAATTATACCGGTTATATATATGTACTGGAGGATCCGGTTATCCCCGCCAGCCATGTGACCATATTCGGTGGCTGGCCTTACGGTTTGGACTTGCTTTACCAGTCGACTGTCGAGCAGATATTCTCGACGATCTGGGTCAGGTGAAAGGGCTGAGCGCAACAGGCTGGTGGGGATCAGTAGTTTAAAGATTGCCAATCAACGATCATCGTTCCGTTGAAAGAGGGAGTTGTAAGGGATACAGCGAGGAGAGACCGTTATCAGGTAAGCTTCCAAAGGAGGGAGGGCATCGGCCACTGGCTTCCCTATCTGTACACGCCGAGTTCCAAGCAGGTCTCGATCATGGCCCTGTAATTTTCCGGCTTCACTTCATCCATCACGCTGTGGTTAGTGGAAAGGATGTAGCGGTCACCGGGCATGAGGCGTTCCAGGTGGGTTCTCACGTCTTTCCGTACTTCTTCCGGTGTACCGAAAGCGAGGGGGCCTGCGATATCGATATTTCCGCTCAGGGTCAGCCTGTCGCCGTAGCGGGCTTTGACATCGTATATATCCATGGTGTAGGGCTCAACCTAGCAGGGTCTGTACGTTTTTAGGTTCGATCAGGATTTCAAAGCACGGCACACGGTCTGGAATGCCTCCGCGTAAAGTGGCCAGAAGCCTTTCCTTGTCTGGTTTTTTTAATCGATCATTCATGCTGATCAAAAGTATGCATAATGACACCAGTTCCTCGTTCATAATGAATTCTTTTTTCTTGAGGTATTCCTTCGAGTGAAAGAGAGCAGGTAACAAACCGGTACTGAATAGAGGGATTGACCACTCTCTGTCCCTATGGTGTTTTAAGGTCTGAACCTTGGTCAGTCAAACCAGACCTGGGATCCCTCTCCCTTTGCAGGAGGATCGCCCTGGGTATTTTCCCGGTAGATGTTTCCCCCGGGATCCCGCCCTTCAAGGGGAGGGCGGTTCTGCCGGGGCCATTCCTGTTTTTCCTCGTCGAAAACAATACTCATGGAGTTGACAAACAACCCGCCTCCCTCCCCGGCATGGTTTTCCTCCAGGCTGTTATTGAGGATCATGGGTTGTGAATTGACCACGTACATTCCTCCACCCCACAGATTTGCCCGGTTGCGGATTACCGTGTTTTCCTCAATGAGCGGAGATGAGCCGGAGCAAACATCAATTCCACCGCCCCCTAGTTCAGAAGTGTTCTCGATTACCAGGTTATGTCGTACCACCGGTGAAGAACGATGGATGAAAATTCCACCACCCCTCTCCTGAGCAAGGTTACCGCTTATCACGTTGTTTTCGATGACCGGCCTGGCGTAACCGGCTACCAGTACTCCGCCGCCCCGCCGGGAGCGACCCCCCTGGATGGTGAAACCAGTAAGCACCGCTTTGGAGCTTTCCCCCCGTTCAATTCGGACCACGGTTCCGTTTCCTTCTCCTTCCAGTACCGTATTTGCCACCACTTCCGGGTCGGAAGGTTCGGTACTGGTGAGGACAATGTTTTTACCGGAAAAACTGATCTGCTCCCGGTAGATACCCTGGGCCACGACAATCCTGTCTCCGTCCTGTGCCGTATCAATGGCCTCCTGAATGGTGGAAAAATCCTCGGGGACCAGGAGTATCCGCTCCTCACCCTGTATCCTGCCTGGCAGCGCATACAGCATGAAACCCAGGCATAACAGAATGATCATCCATGCTCTTTTTCCCATAGAATTCATCCTCCCATCAACTATTTATTCCAGTGTCAGTATACCTTACAATCTCAATTGTAAATAGATTGTATATGCGTATATGCGTATGTGCGTATAAGGGTATGTGCGTATAAGGGTATAAGGGTAAAAGGGTAAAAGGGGGGCAACTGCAGTGAGTCGGGAGTAGGGAGTCGTGACTCAAGTCTCACGGTCAATATCAGCGCGTCACCCCGGACCTGATCCGGGGTCCAGAGGCTTTCTGTGTCCCTTGTTCCAAATTAAAAAAACCAAAGTCACTGGATTCCCGTTTACACCATACGGGAATGACGGAATTTATTACATTTCCTTGCTCTTTGCTTTACCACGTCTCACTTCTTACGTCTCACTCACTTCTCACGGCCTTTCAGCCACTTCCCCATTTCAACAATTCCCCGCCTCACCTTCCCCCGCTTTTAGCCGTCTTACTTGTTACCGGCCACTTACTTCTCATCGTTTTTAAGCTCCTCGTAGTGGGGAACTACAGTAATTGCCGGGTAGTCCACGGGTGAAAGTGAACAAAGGGAGCGTCACGTTTACTTCGAGTGAAACAGGCGGTGTGGTTGGAGTACTGATTTCAAAAACCTCATCCCCATCAATTTATATGGTACACTATTTACAGGGTTAACTATCCATTTATAGTGATTTTTTAAGCATAACGAAAAGGGCTGGTCAACGAACTACGATTAGTAAGGGGGTATCACCATGAAAGACGAAAAACGCAAATTTACAACAACGGATGCCGGGATTCCTGTATCAAGCGATGAATTTTCACTCACCGTGGGGCCCGATGGCCCGATCCTGCTGCAGGACCATTACCTCATCGAACAGATGGCAAATTTCAACCGTGAGCGGATTCCGGAGCGTCAGCCCCACGCAAAAGGTTCAGGGGCCTTCGGACACTTCGAAGTGACCCAGGATGTCAGCGCCTATACCAAGGCGGCAGTGTTTCAACCTGGTACGAAGACGGAAACCCTGATCCGGTTTTCAACTGTGGCTGGCGAGCGCGGCAGCCCCGACACTTGGCGTGACCCGCGCGGCTTTGCATTGAAGTTCTATACGAGTGAAGGCAACTACGACATGGTGGGCAATAACACACCGGTATTCTTTATCCGTGATCCTATGAAGTTTCAGCATTTCATCCGCTCCCAAAAACGGCGGGCGGACAGCGGACTGCGCGATCATGATATGCAATGGGACTTCTGGACCTTGTCGCCCGAGTCAGCGCATCAGGTCACCTGGTTGTTTGGTGATCGGGGGATTCCCAAGACCTGGCGGCACATGAACGGCTACTCGAGTCATGCCTATATGTGGGTCAATGCAAAAGGCGAGCGCTTCTGGGTACGGTATCATTTCAAGACAGACCAGGGCATTGACTTCCTCACCCAGGAAGAGGCCGACCGGATCGCGGGTGTTGATGCTGATTACCACCGGCGCGACCTGTTCGAAGCAATCAAGCGCGGTGATTATCCCAGCTGGACGCTGAAGATGCAGATCATGCCCTTCGATGATGCCGAGACCTACCGGTACAATCCTTTTGACCTGACGAAGGTATGGTCGCATGGTGACTACCCGCTGCATGAGGTCGGCCGCTTGACACTGGACCGCAATCCGACCGACTTTCACACCGAGATCGAGCAGGCGGCATTTGAACCGAACAATCTTGTACCGGGCATCGGGCCCAGCCCGGATAAGATGTTGCTCGCCCGCCTCTTTTCTTATGCTGATGCGCACCGGGCTCGCCTGGGGGTTAACTACAAGCAGATTCCGGTCAATCGCCCGAAATGTCCCGTGCACAGCTACAGCAAGGACGGGGCAATGCGGGTCGAAAACGTTTCCGACCCGGTGTACGCGCCGAATTCGAAGGGCGGTCCGCAAGCTGATGGCGAGCGGTATCCCCAGGTAGAGGTCTGGAAAGCAAGCGGTGACTTCGTTCGCGCTGCTTACACCCCGCGAAAAGACGATGATGACTGGGGGCAGGCCGGCACTTTGGTGCGCAAGGTCATGGACGATGCGCAGCGTGATAGGTTAGTGTCTAACGTTGTCGGACACCTTAAGAAGGGTGTAACGGAACCTGTGCTACAGCGCGCATTCGAATACTGGCGAAACATTGATCAAGAGATCGGTGATCGTATCGCCAAAGGTGTGAAAGGCGACTGATAGCCCTAGCGCATGATACGCGATGCTCCAATTATTGAGTTCCATAGCGTGGAGCTCGGTATAGACCTCAACCAGAGGTTATAGGTTAAGGTTTAACAAGAGGGTAGAGGCGCGTTGCGAATCAGAGCAACGCGCCTCTACCCTTGTTGGCCTTTTACAAATGATATAACCCGAATTTCGGGGTGTCTTGCGGGGAAAGGTGCGTGGCACAAGTTATGCAGTTACTATTTTTTGCCTTATATATCGGATTCTCTGTTGTATCTTAACTCTTGCTGTGCTGCAAAATGCATATGACGGAAAGTAATGGAGAGAGGAAGAAGGTGGATCAAAGGCTTATTACTCCCTGTGGGATGAATTGCCGCTTATTCGTTGAAATGGCGTTGTCCGGAATGTAATGACGTTATATGCTGCCACAACGGGCTGTGTCTCAGCTGTGACATGTTAAACTCCTTCAGAATAAGAAATACCGCTGGAATGAGGGTTAATAACCAAATTATTCAACACCTTATCCCCGATGTGGTTACAGCGGTTTTACACCGATACAGATAGCGACAATTGACTTTCCTTCGGGGTGGGTTTTCGGATCATTGTGATACATCTCGAAACAGGGGCGATCATCGGGTTGATAGCCGCTCTCGGGGAGCCACGTGCGGTACACCCAGTCCCAGGCCTCCTGGTATTCATCACTGCTTAATTCAAAGCGGGCCAGGGCATATTTTCCGGAGGGCAGGACCATCTTGCCGATTTCTCCATCAACACCTGTGTCAGGGGGTACAGAGATACAGACACTGACCCGCAGTTTTGCTTCATCGGTAATCTCCGGATTGTCGTGATAGATGATGATGGTTTTGGTTTCGGGAAAACACAGCAAATTGCGCGGGCCTGCCCAGTGAAGTACAATCCCTGCCAAGGTTACGTTCAATATAGTCTACGGCTTCATTGACCCTGCTCCTGTAGAGTGAGGCCATCTTGGAGCGACGGGCCTGTTCAGCTTTCATGGATGCACATCCTTTCGAGTTCCACTCAAAAGTTATGTAGAGCCAAAGGGAAAGAGAAAGCGTATTCCCAGATGAAGTAACATTAAAAAAATCACCTTGATCACAGAGGGAAAATCCACCGTGAGAAAAGCAAAGCATGTTCAAGAGGAATTGTCAAAGAGAATCACGCAACTTAAAGGCGGTTTAGTGTTTTATGTTGAAGTTTGAGTTCCGCCATGAAGGCGAAAGAGTTGAAGGAAGTGAAACACTTCTGAGAGATGCTCATTCCATTATGAGACTGGATCCTTCAGAGCCATCATCCAGGTGGAGTATCAAAATCACCGCAGGCTGCCTTGTAAGAAAAAATGGGGCCTCCCTGCCAAGGTAGGACACGCACTCGGTCAAGTTCTGATGAACCCCAATAAGCTGCGGCTTTTTCTTCTCTATCTTCAGGACTCAGAATCGAATGGATTTCCCAACAGCTTCACCCCCCCCCTCTCATCGTGAAAAGAGTGTTCTGAGCTCTTTGGGAGGAATAACGAACGGATAACGATATGAGTTCAATCCGCCCAGGGGAAGTTGAGTCATTGCAGCAATCATTGAGGTGTTGTCATTTATGCGAAGCGTTTATTCATTTATTTTATAAAAACTAGAGTTTAGAGTGTGCACATCACAGAACCACCCTTTTTCAGGGCGCACGATACCGTCCCGCTGCTCTCAAGCGGGTTTTCCGGGTAACAAAACACTAATAAACAGTGCAAAATCAGGCTGTTTTCTCTAAAGGTGGTTCCAGGAACTCTTCCGGGTACCGGATTTTCTGGCATTTCCGGTCCCAGAAGG
>SKXZ01000111.1 GCA_007128145.1 Candidatus Nitricultor lacus
AAATTTGCTATATCCTCTATTGCTTCGGAAACCGAAATCTCTTCCAGAAGCATTTTATGGAGAATATCCGCTGTTTCACTTCTCCATTCCGGGTACCAGGACGCATTCCGGACAGGTTCGACGCTCGACTTGTTGAAAACGATATCCATCAACATATTCCAGTCTGCCCATTCGTTGAAGCTGTCAATAATTTCCTGGTCCTCAAGGAAACCTTTATACGGGAGCAAGAGACCTGCTTCAAGTGCCCATGTTCTCGGTACATAATACTCGCCATCCTGGTTTTTCCAGCTGTAAAACTTGATGAATTCCCAGGCTCTTTCAGGATCGGGAGAATTTCCTCCCATTTGGATCACTTCGCCGATTTGCAGTGTAGTTCCTGTTTTTCCGGGAACCCAGGGCGCTAACACGATATTTTCTGATTCTTCAGCGCCGGCTTCCCTGATTCCCTGTAGAAAATACTGGTGGAGATTAAAGATGGCAGCCAACCCTTCCTGGGTAGCTACTACAAGATCGGTTGGTGAATCGGTAAGTATGGTCGGGGAAGTCAATCCATCCTGGTACATGCGTACCCACCATTCCATAACTTCCTCTGTTTCAGGGTTATGCTGGAAAACCGGATCAAAGTTTTCATCAAATACCTCGATTCCTTCCGATATCAGGTAGATGAAGAAATACCGGTCAACAAAATCCTTATTCCAGTAAGCAACATAGGGATGTGGGGCAATTCCCTGATCCTTGAGGTCTTTGCATACATGGTACAGCTCTTCCTTGGTTTGCGGATACTCATCATACCCAGCTTCCCGGAGGTAAGCCTCGTTGTACATATCCACGAATACCGCCATAAAATAAGGAACGCTGACCAGTTCACCGCCAGCGGTCATATATGACGGCCGGGCAACTTCGATAATATCCTCCACCAATTCCTCCCAACCCGGCATTCCGGTCATGCTCTGTACCCATCCCAATTCATACCAGCGAAGTTGATTCCACCGGAAATTATACATGGCATCGATTACCGCACCGCCCATGATCCTCGTGTTCATGGCAGGAAGGTAGCCGATGTTTGGAGTAATATAAACTTCCACCTCTTCTCCATAATGTTCTTCATAGTATTGAGCATATTCCTCGATTTTTTCGGGCTTGAAATCCCAAGCGTAAAACTGAATGGGTTGAGCGGCTGCAGAAAACGGAATCATACCTACGAAGAAAAGACTCACAAGTGAAAGTATAACCACTTTAACGGACCACACGGCGATTTGGGTTTTCATTTTTTACCCCCTAAATGAATTGATTTTTCCTGAAGAATACCCACAATCTCTTCATTCACTGTACAAAAAACCCGTTAATTTCCTCCTCACCTCCTTTTCACTGCGTATTCTCCCGACACACGGGATTGACCGATCACATTGGATACACGCCATACTTTCGCGCTGCGTCAAACATGGCTACCACATTCCGGGGAGGAGCCTCCACAGGAATATCATGAATCTGAGTGAAAACATACCCGCCTCCGGGACCAAATATTTGCATACGGTTTTTTACATCTTCATCTACTTCACGAGGATCACCGAAAGGAAGAACGTGCTGTGTGTCGCACCCTCCGCCCCAAAAAACAATTTTTTGACCATATTCCTTTTTCAGATACTTTGCTTCCATGTTACGAGCTGTGGTCTGCACGGGGTTGATAATGTCTACTCCAATATCAATGAGATCAGAAAGAAAAATTTCGACTGAACCACAGGAATGGAACCAAATCCGCGCATCAGTGTGATTGTGGATATATCGAAAGAGTTCACGCTGGCGAGGTTTCAAAAAAAGCCGGTAGAAATCCGAGGAAAAAAGAGGTCCGGCCTGGGTGCCAAGATCATCTCCCAAGTTAACGAAATGGATGAATTCTCCAACTTCACGTAAATACACTTGGTAATACCGAAGCCAAAAATCCAGAATACTGTCCAGCAAGCGTTCGACGAAAGCTGGATTTATGGACATATCGCTCAAAAATCTTTCCATACCGCATAAATACCAACCAGTTTCGAATAACGAACCACTCACGGGAGTGGCAATGGCATAATCAGTATTTTTATGCAAGTTGAGAGTTTTTTCCTTGATACTTTGAAATCGTTCCGGTGAACAAGGGTCAGGCCAGGGATAATGCAATAAATCCTCGCAGGTCGCCTCATGAAGGGGATGATGAGCAATGTCAAACCAGTGGCCGTAATGCTTGGGTTTCCTTCTTACCACTCCCCACTCATCACGGGATTCCTCATATACCGTTCCTTCCCTCTCTACTTCTTTGATCTTCGGTTGTATTATTCTGTCAGGAAAAAGATACCTGGTGTCAACGTGGAAACGCTGCAGCACGGATTCACTCACCTCTGCTACCTGACCCATATCATGCATTACTTGTATGTCTTCCTGTATGCCGAGGTATTCGATCAAACGCTTGTAAGCTTTGACATTAATGCCGGTTTGATCTCCCCCAAAATCAATCGGAACCCGATCAGGCTCCCTGAACGAACATGTACGCATAACCCTTTCACGTGGACTCAATTCGCTTCGGATCATGAAGGAGCTCCCTCCATCTTTGTACTCATCAGGATTTTGCTTTCCCACCCCAGATGCAGACTTCAAACGTTTTGTTTGACTGAATTTCTCACCACCAGTTCCGGCGTAAAACTGACGGTCCGATACTGCCACGGTATTTCGCTTTGAATCTGGCTAATGAGAATATTGATCGCCTGGTGTCCCAGAGCATCTCCAGGCTGATGAACCGAGGTCAAAGGAGGGTCGAGATATGAACACAAAAATGTATTGTCGTACCCCACAACAGAAAGACTGTCTGGAATGTTGATGTCCATCAGCGCCGCTTGTTCATAGATGACTCGGGCAACGACATCGCTGTTACAGATAATCGCTGAATAGTTGATACTCTTTTTTTTGTTTAACAGTTTCTTCACTGACCGCTCAAGCCCCTTCTTTTCTTCCAGTTCCCCCCGGAATATACATTTATTCTGTACTCGTATACCCGCTTCACGGAATGCCTGGATATATCCCTCTTCCATTTGTTCCAGGGAAGAAAGCAATCCCTTTTCACTGGTAAACAATACAATACTTTTATGTCCATTTTCCAGTAAATACTTTACCGCTAAGTATGATCCATGTTTATTGTCAGTAAAAACATAATTCCCTTCAATGCCAGGTAAAGGTGCGGTGTCCAAAAACACGGTGGGTATCTTTTTCCCTGCAACAATTCCTCGTTTGTTGTTTCTGAATATTTTCAATGTTGGGAAAATAATTAAGCCGTCGATCTGTCTGCTCAACAACACAGAGAGATAGTTGTTTTCCTTTTGGGGATCAAAATCAGAGTGACACAGCAATATGTTGTACCCCCTTTCCTGTGCCTGATCTTCAATGATTCTCGTTATAGAGGGATAAAATGGGTTTTGGATGTCCGGAATAATCAGGCCGATAACATGAGTTTTCTTTACTCGAAGACTCTTGGCCAAATCGTTGCGGTGATAATTGAGATCTGCAGCCAGCTTTCTGATCTGCTTTTTTTTGTCTTCACTGATATGAGGGTGGTCTGCAAGTGCACGGGATACCGTGGAAATATTCACCCCGGCTTTTCGAGCTATGTCTTTTATGGTCGGGCTCTTTTTCATAATCCTTCCCCATAAAACTATGCAAACGTTTGCATAATTATAAACATACATTTTTCAGACTGTCAAATTGTTTTACTTACCTCATACAAGGAATAGAAAGTGCTGCTATGAGTTTCTCAAGATAATAGAGTCTTGAGATGCAGTAATTTTTTCCTATGCTGGTATTTTTCCTATACTGGTATAATAGAGAGAAAAAGGAGTGAATCTCATGAAGAAAATAACACTGTATGCACTCAGTACCTGCCCTTTTTGTCGAATGGCCAAGGGCTATTTTGACAAACGTGATATTGAGTATGAAGGGATAGATGTTGACATGCTGAATGAAAAAGAAAAAGAGGAAACCATTCAGGAAGTGCAAAAAATATCCGGAAGGCGCGCTTTTCCTGTTATCGTCATCGGTGAAGAGGTTATCGTGGGTTACGATGAGCTGCGCATCGGTGAGGTGTTGGATAAATGAGGGAGAAGATTCTTTGTCCGGTTTGCCAGGTTTCTTTCCTGTTGCGTGAAGAAAAAAAGGATGGAGATGAAGTTATATGCCCGGTTTGCGGAGCAGTGCTCATTATGCGCATGGATGAAGAAAAACGACATTTGGAGCGTCCACCCGACATGGACCCGGAAGAAGAAATCCGCCGGCGCATGGACAATTTCGCCAAACTTCGCACATATCACTTCAACCAGATGAAAAATCCTCTTATTGAAGGTTTATTGGCAAAACGGGAGCGTTTCGGAGATTTCTACTGCCCATGCAAAATTGACCATGTTCAGGAAAATGTTTGCCCATGCCTTGAAACGAGAATGGGCAGTGTTGAGCAAAACGGCAAATGCCACTGCGGACTTTTTTGGAAAGAACCCCCAAAAAACGGTGAGAAGTAAGACGGAAGAAGTGAGACGGAAAAACCATACAAGCCATCACTGCGCGGAGGCGTTGGGTGCCGGCGAAGCAGCCTATGAAAAACAGACCAGGGTCGAGGGAATGCCCTTCGGGCAGTGAATAGGAAATAGGGAGATCAAACCGGGGAAGTGGATAAAGGCTGTGAGCAGTGAGTCGAATAGTGAATCAGCCGAAATGCCCTTTTCAGGAGCTTTTCACTCATCCTCGCATTTACGCATATACGCATATACACATTTGTCTGCTCATATACGGCCCGTTCCGGGCCTCTGTGGCTCGCAATGCCATGAGAAACAATAAGCCAGTGAGCTGTAAGAAGTGAATCTTTTACTCCTCACCCCTCACTCCTTACTCCTCACTCCTTACTCCTCACGGCCTTTAAATGGGAGGAATGATATGCTCGCCCGATCAGATGTCGATACGCACCCTTTACGGGAAAAAGCCCGTTCCGAAGGGCTTCCTTTGTGCGATTATATCCTCAAGCTCATGCGAAAACACGATAAAGCGAATAACCGCTTCACAACTCTTTTGGCGGCCTGCCCGAACTCGGAAGCCGTGATAAAGGCCTCACTTCGTTCAGCCAAAAGAAACCGGGCTCCCATTAAATTCGCTGCTACCCTCAACCAGGTTGATACCGACGGCGGATATACAGGAATGAATCAATTCCAGTTTGTCGAAACCATAAAAATGGAAGCGGAAAGCATTGGTTTTGACGGACCTATTATTATCGCCGTTGACCATGGCGGCCCCTGGCTCAAGGATATCCAGGCCAGCGAGAACTGGCCTCTGCAAAAAGCCATGGATTGGGTGAAAAGATCATTGGAGGCTGCGATTGAATCAGGGTATGATTTGCTGCATGTAGATCCAACGGTTGACCGTACACTTTCGGAAGGTTCAGTTATTCCCATTAACCTTGTGGTGGAAAGAACCGTAGAGCTCATCGTCCACGCCGAAGCTTTTCGCCGCAAAAAAGGGCTTCCTCCTATTTCTTATGAAGTTGGCACCGAGGAAGTGCATGGTGGTCTGGCGGACCTCAACGTATTCGACCAATTTCTCGGTGGATTGAAAACCGGACTGCTGGAAAATAACCTCAAAGACGTATGGCCCATCCTGGTGGTGGGCAAAGTGGGAACGGACCTCCACACCTCATTCTTCGATCCCGAGGTTGCAGGTGAGCTGGTTCGCAGAGCTGCGAAATTCGGGTCTTTTATTAAGGGACATTATACTGATTACGTGGAAAACCCCCATGATTATGCCCTCTCGGGTATAGGGGGAGCC
>SKXZ01000133.1 GCA_007128145.1 Candidatus Nitricultor lacus
ACGCGTTCCTAAACTGCAAGAATTGGCATTCCAGCGTTGAGCTATTCTCGACTTTGCTTGTAAAAAATCCAGATCAATGAGTGTATTGAATGTTTCCTCGAGAAGAATAAGTTCTTTCCTCACCTCATTGGTGAGAGCACGCATAATTTTTTCCAATTCTTCTTTTTCTTTAAACAAGGTTACTTCCAGCTCATTATTGAGAAAAAGCAGGGGGCGGGGTTCAACAAAAACAGTTGATCCCGAGGATGAGGAGTCTATGATCAAACCTTCTACCTGGTTACGATACTGGCTTTTTACGGGGATTACGTACCGCCCTCTACGTATCGTATAATGGGCTTCCTGCAAAAAACGTGCATGTTCAGACCGTGATAAGTAGCTTTCAATTGTTGAAGTGATATCTTCTTCTAAACGGCGGACCCGCCGCCGTAAATATGCCAGTTGTTCACTGGCGTTATCGCGTACTTCTCCCTCTGAAGAAAATACTTTTTCCATTGACCTTCGCAGAGCAGAAAAGTGGTGCAGATGAAGACTATATTCTCTCAATAAAGGATACTTGTCCGAGACATCATCCTGTTCAAAGAAATTTTTTATCCGGTGGCTTATAGAGAGAAATCGCTTCAAGTCGAGTAATTCTGATGACAAAAGTACTGAGCCTTGAACCAATGCTTTTTTGAAAACCATGTGAAAATCAGGGATTGTTTCCAGCCCCGGCATTCCATCAAAAAATGACATTTCCCTGTACTGTTCTGTCTCCTGTTGAGCGCGGGTTGCTTTTTCTTGTGACAGTGGCCGCAATCCAAGTGCTCGCTCTTTTGCCATTGGAGACATGCAGGCTTCCGCCAACCTGTACAAGGCTTTATCAAATTCAAATTGCTTCAAAATCTGTGGTGAAAGATCCATTTTCCGATTCAAATTCAATTTCCAGCTCTTCTTCAGGAGTTTCTTCACTTTCTTCTTCAGGAGCCTCTTCGCTTTCATCTACAGGGATTAATGCCTTGTGAAGAATATCTTGTAAAAAGGCGGTTTCAGGGTATGAAGCCAACCAATCAGCTATAAACGCGATTGCAGGCCGGGTGAAGCTGGTATAAAAACCTGAGTGCACAATTCCATAAGTAAGAAATTGAAGAAATGACACATTCAGAATAAATACAGTTATTATTACTATCCAGAGCATCCCCTTTACGATACCCACAATAAAACCAAGGATGGCATCAAACCAGACAATATCAAGACCTTGAAACAGGCGGCGGAAGAACATGCCGAACCAGGAGAAAATCAGTACCAGGGGTATGAACACAAGCAGAAAACTTATAGGGACCAACCATGGACTGTCCCAACCAGTAATGTTCTGAAGGAAGAAAGCAAGTGAACCTGAGTACCGCAAACCAGCGAATAAACCTACCGTCACTCCACACAGGACTAGAAATTCTTTACTGAAACCGCGCAGAGCTCCTTTAATCGCATTTACTGAAAGAACAATGAAACACGCTATGCTGTACCAGTCGGTACTCAATTCCCTCCGTATTCCTCCCGCAAAAAGATCTCGTCCATGCTTTTCAGCCTATCTTTCAAAATACTGATCCAGCAGTCTATTTCGTTGTCAGTCAATGTTCTGTCATCCGCCCTGAATGTCACTGAAAACGAAAGACTGCAATAATTTTTCGGAAGTGGATCTCCATGGAAACTATCAAATAACTCCATTTTCTCCAGCTCTATATTTTTCTCCTCCACCACTTTCCTGACAGATTTTTCTATAGTATGCCACTGTATCGAGCGATTGGCTACAATTGAAATATCACGCCGCACAGAAGGAAAACGGTTGATGTCTTTATACTTGAATGAACCAATGGCGCTCATTTCAGCCAGCTTGGCCAATCGAATTTCCAAGTAATAGAAATCTCCCCAAAAATCAAAAGCGTCTACTACTTCACGGCGTAACAACCCACCCCAGGATAATGGCTCACTTTGCGGGGTATAAACTGTAAAAGAAAACTCCGGATCACATAAACCATCTGGCTCCTCATGTGAAGAGAACCAACTTTCAGGCACATGAATTCTCGTAAGTTCTAAAAAAGATTCCCACAAACCCTTCAAGCGATAAAATGCCTCTCTTTTTGTTTCTTTTCTTTGCCATAATGGAGGAGCGAGAGATCCGGAATACACTGTAACAAGTCTTTTTTCTTCCAGAAAGGGGGCGTTGTTCTTCCCTTTCTCGTTTTGACAGAATATGTCTCCTATTTCAAAAAAGCCCAAATTTTCCCTGCCCATAGTGACATTAGTCCGAAGAACGTCAAGGAAGGAAATCGCAAGATTAGGCCGCAAATATCCATAGTCCTGCGTAAGAGGATTACGGAGTTCAACACACTTGTGCGGTTCATATCCCGCTTTTTTCAAAGTAGAGTGTCCCAAAAGGGAAAGGGTAATGATTTCACTCATTCCCCGGTCAACAAGAAAATAACGGATTCTGTGTTCCAGGCGTTCTTCTTCTGCCGGATTACCAGGATCGTACTCTACCTGGGGAAGAGAGGCGTTAATCCAATCATAACCATGAACTCTTCCTATTTCCTCCACCAAATCAATAGGTTCATACACATCCATTCTCCATGATGGAGTTCGGACCAAAATCATATCTTTTTCAGACTCATTTACCGTAAAACCTAATCGTTGGAGAATTCCCTTCATCTCATCCCGGTCAAGAGAAGTAGACATGATTTCTTCAACCAGGGGTAGCGATAGAGATATATCAATCATCCGCTCTGGAGGTGAACCCGTCTCTAACCATGGTTCCATGACTTCGGTTTCCGTATTTTCGCCCTGTAAGAGAGATATTACACGGCTTGAAGAGGTTAATGCCGCTCCCGGATCAACTCCTCTCTCGAACCTGGAAGAAGCTTCAGTCCGAAGTCCCAACTCACGTGCTGTTCTGCGTATGGAAACGCTGTCAAACACAGCGGCTTCCAGAAGAATTTCTTTCGTAGAAGAGGTGACCTCACTATCCATTCCCCCCATAATACCAGCCAGAGCAACCGGCTTTTTCGCATCGGCTATTACAAGCATTGACTCATCAAGGTTACGCTCTACTCCATCAAGGGTAATGAGTTTCTCACCTCTCCGCGCTTGTCTCACTATTATATGGTTTCCCTCAAGACGCTCAGCATCAAAAGCATGAAGAGGTTGGCCTGTTTCAATCATCACAAGGTTCGTATAGTCAACTATGTTATTTACCGGCCGCATTCCCAACAGGTAGAGATCCCGTATCACGGGCCAAGATGAAGGCCGAACTCGAACCCTCCGTATATGCCTTCCTGTATAATAAGGACATGCATTCATGGCATCTGTGTTATCTATTCGAAAAGATGAGCGGTTCCCGCTGGATTGAAAGCTATCATTGGGCTGCTTCAACCCAATCCCCAACTTGGCGGATACTTCCCGTGCCAGACCTGAAATGGAAAGACAGTCTCCCCGGTTTGCGGTAATCTCAAATTCTATAACTCTATCGTCTTCAACCAGAGCTTTTGTTACTTCATCGCCCGGTCTCCAATTTCCTGGCAAAACAACAAGATATGGCACAGGGTCTTCCGGGCGATCATCGGCAAGAGGTGAAGCGCTTGGCTGTTCTCCGCTAACGTTTATGATGACCATTGAACCCTCAAGTGGAGTGCCCCAAGGAGTAACATGTATTAAGACAGTTTCATCTCCAATGTTCACACTGCATCGATTGTATTCTTTTTTTCGGTCAACCTTTTCTATATACCCCGCAACAAGCTTATTTGAGAAAATATCGAGAGCATTAACGATATTTTCTACCACCAACCCCTGATCGGTAAGCAGGGAAGCCAGTTCACTGGGAGTGATTTTGAGGTCTGGAAGAAATTTTTTCAGAATTCGATAGGTTACTTTCATGTTGAATCCTCCTGTTATAAGCCCCGGAACTGGCTGAGAAAATACAAATCATTTTCAAAAAAGAGGCGGATGTCCGGAATCCCGTACTTGAGCATAGCTATTCGTTCCACTCCCATGCCAAAAGCAAATCCTCTTATCGCTTCAGGGTTGTAACCGGCAGATTTGAAAACATTTGGATGAACCAGCCCTGCTCCCATGATTTCCAGCCATCCACTATATCCACATGAACGGCATCCTTCGCCAGCGCATACTCCACATGATATATCTACTTCAGCGCTGGGCTCAGTGAAAGGAAAAAAACTGGGTCGAAACCGTACTTTCCGATTCGCTCCGAACAAGCGGCGTGAAAAAAGTTCAATTGTACCCTTCAAGTGTCCCATGGATATTCCTTCTGCTACAACCAGGCCTTCAACCTGGTGGAACACCATCGAGTGTGTGGCATCCATTGGATCCCTTCGATAACAACGGCCTGGAACCACTACCTTGAGGGGTGGAGGGTATTTTTCCATAGTCCGTATTTGTACAGGTGATGTGTGAGTTCGAAGGAGGTAGTTATGAGGCAAAAAAAACGAATCCTGCTCATCTCTTGCAGGATGTTCAGAAGGAAAATTCAACGCCTCAAAATTATAGTATTCTGTTTCTATTTCGGGTCCTTCTTCAACTCGAAATCCAAGACTAAAAAATATTTCTATAATTCTATTCAATATGAGAGTGATTGGATGAAATGACCCTGAAGGAATTGCGTTTCCGGGAAGAGTAAGATCAACTTTTCCGTATTTTTTCGTCGATTGCCCAACTACTTTTTGTAATTGAGATATTTCCTCTTCCATTATTTTTTTCAGTTGGTTGATTTTTTGCCCTGTTTCTCTCCTTTTTTCGGGGGAAAGTGCCTTCATTTGTTTGAGATAATCATTCAAGACACCCTTTCTCCCCACGTAACGACCCTTCAGTCGATTCAACTCATCAAGAGTTCTTACCCTTTGAGCATCCTTGTGGAATTCCTCCAGGCATCGGTCAAGCGAGTTCACAACCGCGTACCTCCTTCTTAAGCGGATCCTAAGATATTCATCTCACCGTGAAGGGAAAAGAAAAAAGCGATACCCGGGATCGCACAAGCCCGGGTATCGCATGAGAAGTACCGTTTGATACAAGGATTACAATTGAGACTTAGCCTTTTCGACCAAGTGCTGAAATCCTTCAGGATCTACAATGGAAAGGTGGGCGAGATTTTTTCGGTCAATCCCGACTTCTGCTTTTTTTAATCCGCTCATGAACTGGCTGTATGTTAACCCAGATTCTCTGACTGCAGCATTAATTCTCAATATCCATAAACGTCGAAAATCTCTTTTCCGATTCCGGCGATCCCTGTAAGCATAAGATAGCGACTTTAGCACTTGCTCATTCGCTCTTTTGAAAGAGCGCGAGCGCGATCCTCTGTATCCTTTAACAAATTTTAATACCTTTTTTTTTCTTTTCCGCGACTGAACTGCGTTTTTAGCTCTCGGCACCCTTCATCACCCTTTGAAGTATTCTGTCTCTTTATTTTGAAAATATTGAATTAGATATACGGTAAAAGTTTATTTATACGCTTTTTCTCTGCACTGTCAACCAACTCTGTTTTCCGTAACCTTCTCTTCCGGTCTCTTCCCTTGTGTGCAAGCAAGTGACTTTTCCCAGCTTGTGCTCTTTTCAATTTCCCACCACCGGTACGGGCAAAACGCTTGGCTGCCCCGCGGTGTGTTTTCATCTTTGGCATGACCTTCCTCCTTATTTCTTTGGAGCCAGGGTAATAGTGAGATTGCGGCCTTCTTCTTTCAAGTTTTGCTCGAGCTTACTTACTTCGCTTAAATCTCCCATCACCCTTTCCAGGAGCTTAACACCCCTGTCTTTAAAAGCAAGTTCCCTGCCTCTACAGCGTATAGTAAATTTTACTCTGTCACCACTTTGGATGAAACGCTGAGCGTTCCGCAGTTTTACCTGGTAATCGTGCTCATCTATTTTCGGCCTCATTTTCAATTCTTTCAAGTCTGAGGTTTTTTGGTGCTTGCGCGAGATCTTAGCCTTTTTTTCCTTGTCATATTTAAACTTTCCATAGTCCATAATCTTACACACTGGCGGGTTGGCATCAGGGGATACTTCCACCAAGTCAAGACCCACATCCTCTGCCATTTGCTGAGCCTGAGAAAACGGGACTACTCCAACCTGCGTACCCTCATGATCGATTAAAAGGACTTCCCGCGCTCGGATTTGGCTATTAATGCGATACCGAATTTCGATGAATATCGCCTCCTTAAAACAATGTTAATCTCAGTGAAAAATTATACAGCACAAAAGAACATAGCATAAAAAAACTTCTTCCGTCAACTCGCTTTAAATAAATTTTCCTCTCTTAATGTTCCTATGCCCATTTATTGCCGGATTCCTCCTTCAAGCAGGTCTAAAGACCCTGGATAATGACAAGCCACAAAATGTCCTGGTTCCTTCTCTTCCAGAAGGGGTTCTTCCTGTTCACAGATGTCTTGCTTAACCGGGCAACGAGTGTGGAATCTGCATGCAGGTGGCGGATTTACCGGGCTCGGGACATCTCCATCCAAGATGACACGATTCATTAAGTAATCAGGATCAGGAACGGGGACCGCTGAAATCAACGCTACGGTATAGGGGTGAAGAGGTTTGGTAAAAAGCTTTGTGGTATTAGTCATCTCAACCCCTTTTCCCAGATACATTACCATTATTCGGTTACATATACTCTTTACCACACTCAAATCATGAGAAACAAATATATACGTCAGGTGAAAATCTTTTTTTAAATCCAACATCAAATTTAACATCTGTGCCCGTACAGACACATCAAGAGCCGATACAGCTTCATCTGCTACTATTAATAAAGGGTGAGTGGCCAACGCTCGAGCAATTCCAACACGTTGTCTTTGCCCCCCGGAAAACTCGTGCGGAAACCGGCGATAACTCCCGGGAGGAAGACCCACTCTTTCCAGCAGTTCGCGGGTAATTTTAGTCCTTTGCCGTGCGCTGCTTATTTTATGAACTCGTAACCCTTCCTCCACAATAGACCCTGCACGCATGCGGGGATTCAGAGAACTGAAAGGGTCCTGAAAAATCATTTGAAATTCTCTGCGTAATTTTTTTAGATGTGAGAATCCAACCCGTGTAATATCCTTTCCTTGGAAAACGATACTTCCGCCACTGGGTTCATGAAGGCGTAATAGGGTCATTCCCAGGGTGCTTTTTCCACAACCTGATTCTCCCACTACACCGAAGGTTTCCTCTTGGTAGATTTTCAAGCTGACCCCGTCTACCGCTCGAACCCACCCTACTGTCCTTCGAAAAAGTCCAGTTTGAATGGGAAAGTACTTTTTTAATTTTGTAGCTTCTAAGATAGAGTGTTTGCTCATTCTCATTTTGCCCGGCATCCCAATGTCTTCTGCCCCAGTGGATAATGACACAAAACAAAGTGTTCATTCTCCAAATGGATCTTACCTGGCTCACTCAAACAGGTTTCGGTAAATTCTCCACAGCGATTATGAAAACGACAACCCTCGGGAAAATGCGCTGGGTCCGGTACCGTGCCGGGAATGGATGCAAAAGTACCCTTGGCCTGATCCATGCGTGGAATGGAGTTGAGTAATCCACGGGTATATGGATGAGCAGCTCTTCGGAATATATCCTGCTTGTTCCCCTCTTCCACAACCTTCCCTGCATACATAATCAAAATACGATCAGCCATATTTGCCACGATACCAAGGTCGTGGGTGATTAGAAGAATAGCCATATGAAAGCGCTTTTGGAGTTCTTTGATAAGCTCGAGAATCTGTGCCTGTATCGTGACATCCAATGAAGTTGTTGGTTCATCAGCTATCAGTAAACGGGGACGGCAGGATAATGCCATGGCTATCATGGCCCGCTGTTTCATTCCACCTGACAGTGCATGAGGATACTCTTCAAGGCGCTTGCGTGGCTCGGGGATGCCCACCAGGCGAAGCATTTCTTCAGCCTGCTTTTTTGCTTGCGCCGGTGAAACCTTCTGATGTCGAAGCATGCTCTCGGTGATTTGGTCTCCAATGGTATAAACAGGGTTCAAGGCTGATGAAGGCTCCTGAAAAACCATGGCTATTTCCCGCCCTCTCAATGACCGCACCTCTCTCAGAGGAAGAGAGAGAATATCCCTTCCCTGCCATAGTACATTGCCTCCCCTGATGCGGCCGTTACCATCCAAAAGGCGCAAAAGAGCTAGAGATGTGACGCTTTTCCCACAACCAGATTCTCCAACCAAAGCCAGAGTTTCCCCTTGTTTAATAGAAAAGCTCACCCCATCAACTACGTGTATTTCGTTTCGCTCAATATCCGTGAAGGTAACCTGCAGGCCATGCACCTGCAAAATATAATTATCCATTACACTCATTATACTTTTAACCTGGGGTCAAAAACATCTCGCAAGGCGTCTCCAACCAGATTCCATGCCAGGACGAACAACACCATGGCGGCACCAGGAAAAACCACCATATACCAATAACGCAATACTTCTCCACCGCCTCCTAACATCCAGTTACGGGCATAATTCAACAGCCCCCCCCAATCAGCGTAATTTTCACGCGCGCCAATACCGAGAAAGCTCAAGGCAGCAGCAGTAATGACCAAAGAGCCCATCCGCATGGATGCCTGTATGAGAACAGGAAAGATTGAATTGGGAAGAACATGCCGGACTATAATTCCCACATGATTCACACCAACAGACCGGGCTGCGGTAATGTATTGTTCTTCCTTGATTTGTAGTATATTCCCCCTGATCAGGCGGGCAGGAAACATCCAACTGAAGAAGATGAGAGCCCTGATAACGTTATCAAGCCCCGGTCCCAATATTGTTGCCATCACCACAGCCGCAACAAGAAAGGGTATGGCTAAAAAAATGTCGGTGATCCTCATCAGTACTTCATCCACAATTTTTCCAAAATATCCACCTACAGCCCCTACGAGCAGTCCGAACATAGTTGAAATAACAGTTACGGTAATTCCCACCCGAAAGGCGCTGCGGGTCCCCCATATGACGCCATAGTAAATATTCCTTTTCCCCGCTACACCAAAAATATATTCAGACGAAGGAGGTTGGGGGTTAGGACTCCATTCCACTACCGGCATCAGGTAGGGGTCACGTCCGGCAGGTGGCGGAGCAAGCCAGGGAGCGCATAACGCCACAATACAGAAAAAAGCCAGCAGGCTGAATCCCAAAAAACCTGACGTACTCAAAAAAAGGCGTCTTATAAGTTGACGTCTTTCCGAAGTCATCAGTATCTAATCCAACCTTACTCGAGGGTCAATAAGCGCATAAGAAACATCCACTAATAAATTTCCCAAAACAAGTATCACACCAAAAAAAAGACTTCCACCAATGACAGATGCAAAGTCAAGTTGTTGGGCCGCAGTTGCCATAAAACTCCCGATACCAACCCTGTTGAATATAGTTTCCACAATAACTGTACCACCCAAAAGCGCTATTATGGTTTGACCACTCACCGTGGCTACCGGGATCATGGCATTACGCCTTGCATGCTTGTTGATGACCACTTTCTCTTCCAAACCCTTGGATCGAGCAGTACGAATATATTCTCTTCCCAGAACTTCGAGCATGGAAGAGCGGGCTATACGTAAAATGTAAGCAAAACCTACATAAGTAAGTGTCAATACTGGCCCGGCCAGGCGCCTTGCAGTATCAATGAACACGTCAAGCCGCCCATTCAGCAGAGAGTCTATGGTGACCATCCCGGTGAAAGACCGGAATTGTGACGATTTTACCACCGCATCTGCTTCGGCACCCAGAGTACCCGGAGGAAACCATCCAAGGATGCTATAGAAGATCATCAAAACAAAAAACCCGAAAACGAAATCAGGAAAAGACCACCCCACAACAGCGGATATTCGCAAGGTATGATCAAGCGGCCGATTATGATAGAGCGCGGATAATGTGCCAAGCCATGTTCCCAGCCAAATAATAGGCAAGGCAGAATAGAGGGCAAGTTCAAGAGTATAGGGAAAGCGTCGCATGATGGCACTGTATACCGGTTCTTTTCCAACATTCGACCACCCAAGGTTTCCACGAACTACGTTTCCCATCCATCTTCCATATTGTATATGCCATGGATCACGTAAACCATGGAGGTCGATTAAACGCTCAACGTTATCTCCACGTAATCTTTCAGGACTTGTGATGTACAGAGCAACTCTCTGTTCAGGAGAGAGTCGCATAAACATAAAGAATATAATCAGGGATATTCCAAAAAGGGTGAGTGGCAGAAAGAGCAATCTGCGAGCGATGTAGAAAAACACCCGTCTACCTCTTTCTACAGGTGGGAAAGGGCGAAACTACCCTTTCCCACCTGTAAGAATGTTCTAATTCTCCTCTTTCCACACCTGGTCCAGGTTTACTTCACCAGGGCGCATGGAATGAAAAGTCCATCCCTGGACCCAATCGCGCATAGTAAAAATATAGCGCGGCTGGAACAGGGGTAACCCAAATGCTGCTGTTTCGTAAGCTATATCCTGTACTTCCCGATAGAGACTTTCCCGTATGGAAGGATCAGTCTCCATCACAGCCTGCTCAACTAAATGATCCAGATTTTCACGGGCAAATTCACGGAAGGGTTCTCCCCAGTGTGCACTGAATGTTCCTGCACTGTGAAGGTAAGTGGAGATAAAATTATGGGGGTCTGCATAATCAGCCTGCCACCCAATAATAAACGCCGGCATATGTTCATTTCGGTAGGCATCCAAAAATGTCGGCCATTGCAAACCAATAACTTCTACACGAAATTTTGGGTTTATGGATTCTATGTTTTCCTGGAGCATTTCACACGTGGTTTGCCGACGTTCGTTGCCGATATTGTAGAAGAGCGATACCGTAAAACCATTCTCCCACAGCTCTCCATCCCAGGCCATTTGGAACTCCTCCGCTGCTTTTTCCATATCAAACTCATACCGTGGCTGATCCTCACTCCACCCCAGAAACCCTACCGGTAAAACCGAAGGTATTCGTGTAACCAGGTTTCCCAATGCATGTTCTACCAGCGTGTCATAGTCGAGTGCATAATTGAATGCACGGCGGACATGAATATCACTGAAAAAATCGGGAGGTATCCCATTCCCGTCAAGCTGACCGCTTCCCAGGTATGGACTTCCTGGACCGACTTCCCAGAGAAATTGCATGGAGTCAACCAATACGAAATCACCCAGCTCCACGCTTATACCAGGCATATCGGTTACTTGTTCGTAATACTGCTGAGGGGTATGTATCTGATCGGCATCCCCGGCTTCCAGCATCGCCCTCCTTGTACCCCATTCTTCAATTTCCCACAGTATAGCTGTTGAAATCCAAGGTTTTTCACCCCAAAAATCATCGTTACGCTCAAGAGTCACTCTCTGTTGCACCCTGTCCCATTCAATCAAACGGAATGGCCCAGTTCCTACAGCTTGGTCATACAACGGACTATCTTCTTTCCTGAGATTGTAATGTTCCCACCAACCATCGGCCTCACCATCCCAGCACCCCATCTCTACACTGGTATCTTTATCCAGTATTACCGCCCAACTTGAGTTACGTGCTAAAATGCTCATAAAGGGACCGAATGGCCTTGAGAGGTGAAACACGATATCCCAACCATCTGCCTGTATAGCTGGTTGGATATAATCCTGGTAAAAATCAATCAACGGCTGACGGTATTCCTCGTTGATGAGTTGAGATTCCGGGTCAAGGGCTTCGTTTAAACTGATACCTGTTTTGTCAAAAACAAAATCTTCAAGGCTGTAATATCCGAATATTGCCTCAATGAGCATCCACATGGGTCCAGCCGCTGGATCAGCAAGAATTCCGCGGTGGAATGAATAGACAACATCCTCAGGAGTAAGTTCATTACCATTATGAAATTTCACTCCTTCTCTCAAGGGGAAAATATAGGTGGTGGCTTCATTCATGATAAGCTCATTTTCCAGAGAAGGAACTTCCATGGCCAGCCAGGGGACAAAATCAGTCAAACTCTGACCATCATAGGCAATGAGATTGTCATAGACAAACTGTATAACCTCACCGCTTGCAACATCATAGGCCTGGTGGGGATCAAGGGTATCAGGTTCTGCTATGGTCAACATGACATATGTATCTGGATTAGGGATCTCTGCAAATGCAACCCCCGCAACAGTAATCAGAAAGAACACGAGCACAATAAGAGCTAGGTTTTTCATCATCTTTCCTCCTCTACCTCATCGCCTCTTTTTGAGGCGGGGGTTCCTTTCGGCTCCGGGGATTCTCCCCCTTTTAGCTATGGGCTTACCTTCAATTTCTTTTATATCCATTGTCATATCAATAGGTGAGCGAGCACTGATATAACTCCCAACTCCGAATATATCAACTATTTCACGCAGAGAACTGATCCGATCTGGATCCATACCCCCTGAAACAACTATAGATACATTTGAGTAACCGGCGATGTCAAGACGGCTCCTGACTTCCTTAGCGAGCGCCGCACTCACTCCTCCTCGTTCACTTGGTGTGTCCAGGCGTATTCCGTCCAACTGAGAGGTAAGACTTTCCGCTACGCGTAATGATTCTTCAGCTTCGTCTTTGAATGTATCTACAAGAATAATGCGCGGAACCCTCTCAGGAATTACCTTTTGGAAGGTTTGCGCTGCAACCACGGTATCACCAATGATAAGAATCGCCGCATGAGGAATTGTTCCACCCGGCTCGTGTCCCGCTAAGAACGCTCCTAAAATGCAGGCCGCTCCGTCCATCCCGCCCACAAAGGCCGCCCGTTCCATCACAGGCGCTACTGCAGGGTGAACATGGCGCGCCCCAAAGCAAATGACCTTTTTTCCTCCCGCTGCTTCCTTGCATTCTCTTGCTGCTGTAGCCCAACCTGAACTGTGGGCGAGTATACCTAATAACGGTGTTTCATATACACCGAATTCTGCATAGGGGCCCCTTATCTGTACGACCACCTCCTTTTCATTAAACGTTTCTCCCTCACCCAGGCTCCATATCTCTACTTTACTTGTGGAGAGGAGATTCAGGCATTCCGGAATACCGCAAAAAACTCCCTTTCGAGAGGGAAAAATATCAACTGCAACCGAAGTGCGTTCCAAAACCAGGTGTTTCAGGATATCCTGAGCAGCAACAAAGTATATATCAGTAGTAAGGCCTTCAGAAATTTCCTCGTGAGTAGCGGAAAAAAAGGGTCTATCTTGTTTTACCAGTCTGGAGGACACCTGAGAAAGCGAGTGCACCCATTGAGGTTGACCGGGGTTGTGCTTGTTCACCATTTCACCCTTAAATCAAAAGAAAGGCGAAGAGCAGTGAAAGCACCATGAATATTACTGAAAGCACTACAGTAAGTTTTCCTAGGATTGGAAGACTTTTAAACTTACTACTTCGATCAGCCCTGGTTGCTCCTCCAAATATCCCTCCCCCCAATCCGGCTTTTCTGGGTTGAAATATAACAACTATTATCACCGCCACGGACACAAGAATCTGGACAATCATCCATGCTTCCATACAACGTTAACCCCCAATTAACTATAAACTCTGCGAGTTTCACCGGCTATTTGCAGGAAACTTGCCGGATCGAGACTGGCCCCGCCCACCAAGGTACCGTCAATACTTTCATCTTTGACAAATTCGTAAACATTGTTTGTCTTTACACTACCCCCATACAGAATACGCACAGACTCTGAAACTGGTTTTCCAAAACGGTCTGCATACAGATTGCGAATAAAGGCAATAACGTCACTGGCATCATTTGGCGTAGCTGCTTTACCAGTTCCAATGGCCCATACCGGTTCATAAGCAATAACCAGTTTAACAGCGTTGTTCGAATCAACTCCTTCTATTCCTTTAGCCAGTTGTTCGTGTACCACAGATTCCGTGTTTCCCTGCTCTCGTTCCTCGATAGTTTCACCCACACAGAGAATCGGTATGAGATCGTTACCGAACGCTGTCTCTACCTTTTTTCCAACTTCCTCGGAGGTTTCACGGAATATGTGCCTCCTTTCGGAATGGCCGAGTATAACATATCCGCACCCTACCTCTTTCAACATGCGTGCGGATATCTCGCCCGTATAAGCACCCTCTGTTTCCCAGTGCATATTTTGTGCACCTAAAACCACAGGTGTCCCCTCGAATATTTTGCTGAGAGCAGGCAAAGAAGTAAAAGGCGGACAGACTATCAACTCAACCTCAGCGAGAGACGCGGAATCATTGAGAAGGGCCTCGGCAAAAGCCGAGGCCTCCCCTACCGTCTTGTACATTTTCCAATTACCGGCGGTTATGGGAACACGCATATAGTCCACCTCAGGCCATTATATACTGGGCCAGGTCAACTGTCCGACAAGAATAACCCCATTCATTATCGTACCATGCAAGGACCTTTACCAGATTGCCGTTCACTTTTGTTGAGAGCCCATCCACGATAGATGAAAAAGAGTTATGCAAGTAATCCACTGATACCAAGGGGAGTTCATTGTAATCAAGAATACCTTTCAATGAACCTTGAGCAGCTTTTTTCAATGCTCCATTGACTTCCTCGGCAGTGGTTTCTTTTTCAACTGTGGCCACAAAATCAACCACGGATACATCAGGAGTCGGTACTCTGATGGCCCCGCCATCGAGTTTTCCTTTGAGTTCAGGAAGGACTTCTCCGATTGCGCGCGCAGCCCCAGTAGTAGTTGGAATCATCGACATTGCTGCAGCTCTCGCCCGGCGCATGTCTTTATGCGGGAAATCAAGAATAACCTGATCGTTGGTGTATGCGTGTATGGTAGTCATGAATCCCTTGAGGACTGTAAAATTCTCATGAAGCACCTTGACTACCGGTGCAAGGCAGTTCGTGGTACAGGAAGCGTTCGATATGATATTATGCTCGTCTTTATTGTACGAACCTTCATTGACGCCCATCAGAAGAGTAACATCAGGTTGCTTGGCAGGGGCGCTGATAATGACTTTTTTTGCACCGGCCTGAAGATGGAGAGAAGCTCCTGCGCGATCGGTAAACTTGCCGGTTGATTCAATCACCAGGTCAACACCGAGATCTTTCCATGGAAGTTGGGAGGGATCTTTTTGTGCAAACACCTTGATGGATTTCCCATCAACCTGTAGCGCGTCATCTGTTGCTTCCACTCGATTTGGAAGAGTGCCATGTACGGAGTCATACTTCAGAAGGTGCGCCAGCACTTCGTTTTTTGTCAGGTCATTCACTGCTGTAACATCAAAGCCACCTTTTTCCAGCATGCAGCGATAAACCAGTCTACCTATTCTTCCGAAACCGTTGATTCCTATTCTCACAGAACATACCTCCCTTTGTGTTATTATTCTCAAGAAACTTATAGGAGCGGGAAAAAGCCGTGCCCTTTATTATACCCCAACGATTGGCGAGGTCAATAAATCTCATGAACGTGAAAATATTTATTCCATCTTTCCGTACCAGATATGCACATAAGCTTCTGATGATTCCACAGTGCTGAGAAAAACGTACACGCAAAAAGAGAGAGGGCTTCGCCCTCTCTCCCCCCGTCTTTCTTCCATCCCCTTACAGGATGTTGGTTCTTACTGTATTCAGATTATTGCTTCTTCGGTATCGTTCCTGAAAACGTGTATTTTCGAGGTATCAACTGATGCTTTTATCGTGTCACCCACATCAAGCGTGCTCTGCATGTCAATCACCGCCACTATTGTGTGATGCCCACATGATAAGTACACAATCTGCTCGGATCCCAATGGTTCAACAACATCAACTGTGGATTCGATCAGGTTTTCGTGGCCATGCTCAAGTTCACGGGCAAACTGTAGGTCGTATATGTCCTGCGGTCGCACACCGAAAGTTACTTCCTGGTCGGCATAGGGTGCTGTCTTTTCTTTATGTTCGGCTGGAATTGTAATCTTGAACGATTGCCCGTCAAGTACCATGTCATCTCCCTCTTTTTTCATAACCACGTCAAGAAAGTTCATCGAGGGAGTACCGATAAAGCCTCCAACAAACTTGTTATTTGGCGTGTTATAGAGCTCAATAGGGCTTCCTACCTGTTGTACCAGGCCATCACGCATAACCACGATACGGTCACCCATGGTCATAGCCTCAACCTGGTCATGTGTAACATAAATCATGGTGGTTTTCAGGCGGTTGTGCAACTTGGAAAGCTCCGCCCTCATCTGGACACGCAATTTTGCGTCCAGGTTGGAGAGAGGTTCGTCGAACAGAAAGACCTTAGGATGTCGGACAATAGCCCGGCCGACTGCTACACGCTGACGTTGCCCACCTGAAAGCTGCTTCGGTTTGCGTTTTAAGAGTTCGGGAATACCTAAAAGGTCAGCTGCCTCTTTCACTCGCTGATCGATTTCGCTTTTTGGGAACTTACGCAGCTTCAAACCGAAAGCCATATTATTGTATACATCCATATGTGGGTACAGGGCGTAATTTTGGAATACCATGGCGATGTCCCTATCTTTTGGAGGTACATCATTGACCAGGGTGTCCCCGATATAAATCTCACCATCATCAATTTCTTCCAAACCCGCGACCATGCGGAGCGTAGTGGTCTTCCCACAACCGGAAGGACCTACCAGAACAATAAATTCCTCGTCTTGAATATCCAAGTTTACCTTATTAACGGCCACCACTTCATTGAACCGCTTCACAACGTTATTTAACCTCACATTAGCCATCTATGTTCCTCCTTTAAACCTTTATAAAAATTTAGGTATTGAGTGATGTATATTGAATATATTGACTTATTTTACGTGATGTTTCATTCTCTGTCTACCCCTTGCTGATCTGCGATTTTCTCCAAGTGACGGAGGTTTCGGTGGACTTCAGCTTTTGATAATTCCGGATTACAGAGAAGCCCTATTTCACGCAATGAAGCATGTGGATATTGCAAACGGAGAGCTGCCACTTCGCGTAAACGTGGAGACAGGGAATCAAGGTTTATGCGGGCGATCTTCTTACGTTGGCGCAGGGAAGTATCAACTGTTTTTTGGAGATTTCCTGTTTCACAGTTCACCCAACGGGTTATATTGTTAAAAGTAGACTTTTCAACCATCAACTTTTCCAGATCAAGGTAACTTCCTGAAGCCCCTACCAATTGTAAAAACCCACTAACAATGGAGGCGTTCTTGGTGTAAATCGACCAGTCTCCCCCGTGAAAGCGAATCCGGAATGACAATCCTTCTTTTGCAAGGCTCGAGACCATAGCCTTGGCCATGCTTTCCATGGGTACTGTAAGTTCTAGTTGGTAACCGCGATGAGGATTTCCTACATATCCTTTTGCTTCAAAAGCCCCTCTGAAAAATGATGCCGAATCATGAAAACACAGCCACTCGTCGAATCGTTCCACAAAACCAAGAGATGGCAGGGAAAAACCGGCCAGGGGGAAATCTACTTGAAAAAATCTCCCTTCTTGTATTCCCGTGCGCTCCACGAGAGAAAGCTGATGTTGGAGTCCGGAAAACAAATATTTTTTCAGCCCAATGGTCTTTTTGACCAGCGCAAGGTCTTTATGGGTAAAAGAGAGATAATCCCCTTTTCCACTATGAAGCAATACTCCTCCAAAACGCAGAATACCAGCCAATTCGGACCTTTGTGACCGTTCGTCTTCAGGAAAAAGCGCGTATAATTCCTGTCTCACTCTTCCCTTCAGATCCATACTTATACTCTCTCTCTCATTTTTTCCTGCAGAATTTTCACAGACCGTAAAGGTATACCAAGTCGCTTACTTATGAGAAGCGAATCCTCATCGACAATACTTGTAAGATCGGAAAATTCCTCCAGCAATCTTTTTCTTCGAACAGGTCCTATCCCTTCTATTTCAGAAAGAAGAGAATGGAAAAGCCTGGTATTGCGCTTTCTTCGATGGAAACTTACAGCAAAACGATGAGATTCGTTTCTTACGCGCTGAAAAAATTGAAGAACAGGAGAATGCGAAGGAAGTCGTATCGGTTGTGACCGCCCAGGGACATAAAGTTCTTCGAATTCTTTGGCGATTGCTATTACAGGAAGAGAAAGACCGGCTGCTTTCATTCCTGTAAGAGCTGCTGATAATTGACCTTTTCCTCCATCTACGAGAAGAAGGTGGGGAAGATCTTTTCCCTCCTTCTTCAGTTTCGCTGCATGCCGCTTGACCACCTCTGCCATCCTCGCTGTATCATCAGTTGAAGATGGAAGTCGGATAATAAACTTCCGGTACCGCTTCTTCAGCGGTTCGCCCTGAAGGAATGCCACGACTACACCTACAGAGTCTTCTCCCTGGAAGGTCGATATGTCTACTCCCTCAACCAGGGTGGGAATTGATGGAAGTTCGAAAATATCTACCATTGAAGTAAAAAGGTTTTGTCTCTCCATTTCTTTTTTCCGAATTTTTTCAAATTCAGACTGAAGATTTTTTTCAGCGTTTTCCCGAGCAAAAGAACACATATCCTTTTCCGCGGGGATGGTTGGAGATGTAAGGACTATGTCGATTCCTTCCTCCCGCAGTATATTCGAGAGAGTGGCTCCATCTGATATCGACGTACACACTCTTTGCGGAAGCCCGATGTTTTCTGCATAAAACGATCCAAGAAACTCAACAAGTGCATCTTTTGGATCAAGAGGCATACCAATCTGAGCAAAAAAGCTCTCACTTCCCACCAGGCGTCCCCTGCGAACTTTCACCACCATGATTCCTGCCAAACCCTCTCTTACGTGTATTTCAACAAAATCCACATCTTCATTTTCCGGAAGAACAAGTCGATGGCGAGTGGAAATTTTTCGAACCGTTTCCAGCCGGTCCCGCAAGGTTGCGGCATTTTCGTATTCCATATTTTCTGCTGC
>SKXZ01000007.1 GCA_007128145.1 Candidatus Nitricultor lacus
GTATGCCGATGGTACAATTTCCTCTTCCATCAAAACAACTGTCAGAAAAACCTCTGAAATCTCGAATCCTGGAGATAGCTATAATAAAAAAACGGTCAAGAAACTCGTACATCCGTTCTCCTCGCAAAGTTACTTTGCAACCGATGGGCATACCCTTGCGAAGCTTAAAGTTTGATATGGATTTCCTTGCTCTGGTGATCACAGGCCTTTGACCGGCTATTGTCGCGAGCTCTTCAACTGCTGTATCCAAGACATGGGCGTTCTGAGTAGCTTCGCCTAATCCCATGTTGATGACCACTTTATTGATCCGTGGTATCTCCATGACATTCGAATAGCCGAATTTTTTTACCAATGCCGGCACCAGTTGTTTCTCGTACTTCTCTTTGATTACGGACACCTCATCAAGCCTCCTCGTACCGGTTTCGACCTCTTATTCCTTTAACCAGTATTGACGGGGTCAACGTCATACCTTGTCAATAATCTCCTGGCATTTTTTACAATAGCGGTTACGGAATTTCGACCCTTTTACTGTATCCCTGCGTACCCGCGTTATGTTGTTACATCGAGGACATATAAGACGAAGATTTGAAATCCGCAGTGGGTTTTCTTTTTCAATTATACCCCCCTGCGGATTGTCCTGGGTAGCCCGGGTATGTTTCTTGACCATGTTCACACCTTCCACAATGGCCTTATCGTCCTGGCGGAATACAGTCAAAACTTTTCCGCGCTTCCCCCGGTCTTTCCCATGAACCACTTCCACGGTATCTCCCTTTTTAATTGAAACCTTTTTACCGATGGTGTTTTTCTCCATGATAGTCACTCCTCTACACCACTTCCGGCGCCAAGGAAACGATGCGCATAAACTGTTTTTCCCGTAACTCCCTTCCAACTGGTCCGAAGATACGAGTCCCGCGTGGAATATTCTGGTTGTTTATGAGGACTGCTGCATTATTATCAAACCGGATATAAGTGCCGTCTTGTCTACCGGTTTCCTTTTTCGTTCTGACCACAACAGCCCGAATGACTTCGCCTTTCTTTACGTTGGCTCTCGGTTCCGCTTCCTTGATTGACGCGATAATGACGTCCCCGATTCCAGCATAGCGGGTTCTAGAACCTCCCAATACACGGATGCACATTATTCTCTTCGCACCGGAATTGTCCGCCACCTCAAGCATTGTTCTGGGCTGAATCAAGGTCGTCTCCTCCCTCCGACAGGGCTTTCTTCACCACTTCCACCACTTTCCACCGCTTCATCCTGCTCAAGGGACGAGTTTCCTCTATAATCACGCGGTCTCCCACCTGGCAGGAGTTGTTTTCATCATGAGCATGATAATTTTTGTGTCTTCTGAGTTTTTTCTGGTACAGCGGATCCTCCGAAATACTGATGGTACGCACGATAACAGTTTTGTCCATCGAGTTTCTGAGCACCTCGCCGGTCAGCCTTTTGCGGGTTGCCATGATCAACCAACCTCCTCGTTACTGCCACTCAATTCTTTTTCCCGAAGTATCGTCTTAATACGGGCAATATCCTTTTTTACCAGGCTGATCCTTTTCGGATTTCCGAGTTGCCCCGTGATGGACTGAAATCGCAGGTTGAACAACTCGCCTCGATAATCCTTCAGTTTCTTCTTTAATTCGATCTCAGTCATATTACGAACATCATATGCTTTCATCGTGTTCACCTCTGCTCCAGTGTTCTCTCCACAACACGAGTCTTGATGGGAAGTTTATAGGAAGCCAACTTCAACGCCTCATGAGCCATTTCCCTGTCCATGCCCGCAATTTCGAAGAGAATACGGCCGGGCCTGACCACAGCCACCCAACCTTCTACTGGTCCTTTGCCTTTTCCCATGCGTGTTTCAGTCGGTTTTTTGGTAAAGGGTTTATCGGGAAAAATTCGAATCCATATTTTACCTTTTTTAATTCGGCGGGATATGGTTACCCTTGCCGATTCTATCTGAGGATTTGTCACCCAGGCCGCCTCAAGGGCCTGCAGTCCGTAATCTCCGAAGGCAACAGCGTTGCCCCGAAAACACATCCCTTTACGCCGTCCTCTTTGCTGTTTTCTATATTTCACCCTTTTGGGGATCAACATAATACTTGAACTCCTTCCTTCAGGATACAGGAGTTGCCTTAGTCGGTGACTCCTCTAACATTTTCCCCGGAGATATGACTTCTCCCTTGAATACCCAGGCCTTAACTCCGATCTTTCCATAAGTCGTATTTGCCTCGGCAAACCCGTAATCAATATCTGCACGCAAAGTATGAAGAGGAAGACGACCTTCCCTGTACCACTCCGTACGGGCGATTTCCGCTCCACCCAACCTGCCGGCTGAACAAATCTTGATGCCTTTTGCTCCCATACGCAAAGCCCGATTGATTGCCTGTTTCATAGCACGACGGTAGGATACCCGACGTGTGAGCTGGAAAGCAACATTTTCCGCAATGAGCTGCGCGTCAACTTCCGGAACCTTGATTTCTTCTACAGATATCTGTATGTTCCGGTTACCGGTCATATTTTGTATTTCCTCACGTAATTTCTCTACTTCTGAGCCTTTTCTGCCAATCACGATTCCCGGGCGGGAGGTACGGATAATTATTTTGAGCTGGTTCGCCAGGCGTTCTATTTCAACTCCGGTTATCCCCGCTCGAAATAACTTCTCTTTTATATGTCTGCGGATCTTCAGGTCCTCGGATAAAAGAGCGGGATAATTATCCTCCGCATACCAACGAGATTGCCAATCTTTCACAATGCCGAGTCGTAACCCAATCGGGTTTACTTTATGTCCCAACTACCGTCCCTCCTTTGTATCGGATACCGCAACTGTAATATGAGAGCTTCTTTTTCGAATGAGAAAAGCTCTTCCCATCGCTCGGGGACGAATTCTCTTCATCGTCGGCCCCTCGTCGACATACGCTCGAGATATCATCAGACTATCGGCGTCAAGGTTCAAATTGTTTTCTGCATTGGCCATGGCCGACTTCACAACATTTCCCACAATCTGGGCAGACTTATTCGGAAGGAACTTCAGGATGTTCACGGCTTCCGTAGCCATTTTCCCTCTTATAAGATCCACCGCTTGTCGTGCCTTGCGGGGAGATATCCTGACATATCTGGCTGTCGCCTTCACTTCCAACCGTGTTCACCTCCGCCTACTTCAATGTGCTGGAGCGCTCTGTCGGGTGTCCATGCCCTCGATAATTACGGGTTGGGGCGAATTCTCCCATCTTGTGCCCGACCATCTGCTCGGTAATATATACCGGCACATGTTTTTTCCCGTTGTGGACGGCAATAGTGTGACCGACCATATCGGGAGTAATAACGCTGGCGCGCGACCAAGTTTTCACCACCCTTTTTTCATTCCGGGTGTTCATTTCTTCAATACGTTTCCGCAATTTCGGTTCTACAAAAGGACCTTTTTTGGAAGAACGTGACACGTGCGCTTCCTCCTTGCTTTATTTCCTTCTCCTGACAATCCATTTATCAGTTACTTTGTTACGCCGGGTTTTGTACCCCTTGGTGGGAACTCCCCACGGTGTTACAGGGTGACGGCCACCATGGGAATGCCCCTCTCCTCCCCCATGGGGGTGATCGATCGGGTTCATGGCATTTCCCCTAACGGTAGGCCGTATGCCTTTCCACCGTTTTCGACCGGCCTTTCCAACCGTAATATTTTCATGGTCTACGTTCCCAATCTGGCCGATTGTCGCCATGCAATCCAGGTGAACGATACGCACTTCACCAGAGGCCAGGCGGATCTGGGCTTGTTCATTTTCCTTGGCCATGAGTTGGGCATAAGCACCGGCTGAACGGGCAATTTGGCCACCCTTGCCTTTTTTGAGTTCCACATTATGAATGATGGTCCCCAGGGGGATATTCCTTATTGGTAGAGCATTTCCCGGACGGATATCAGCTTTTTCACCTGAAATGAGTGTATCTCCAGGTGCAACCCTTAAAGGCGCTAGAATATACCGCTTTTCTCCATCAATGTAATGCAATAAGGCTATCCGTGCCGAGCGGTTAGGATCATACTCTATCCGCTTGACCACCGCCGGTACGCCTTTTTTATCCCGCTTGAAATCAATAATGCGGTAGCGTCTCTTGTGTCCCCCTCCCTTATGACGTACGGCAATGTGACCCTGGCTATCCCTGCCTGCTTTCCTTTTCAACGGTTCTAAAAGCGATTTTTCCGGCTTTCCCTTGTATACTTCTTTAAAACTGGACCCGGTCATATGTCTTCTGCTGGGGGTCACCGGCTTGAAATCTCGAATCCCTGCCATATCAAATCTTCCTTTCTTCCATCAGGTGATGTCAAAGGCTTTAATTGTATCACCCTGCTTTAGCTGGACAACAGCTTTTTTCCATGAATTAGTCATTCCTTCAAAGCGTCCCAGCCTTTTATTTTTGGCAGGCATCTTGACCATGTTCACCTGCACTACGGTGACACCAAACATCCCCTGCACTGCCTTTTTCACTTCACTTTTGGTTGTGCGGCTGTCCACTTTGAAGACATATTTATTGTCTTTACGCTGGGTTACAGCTTTTTCTGATATCACTGGACGGATGAGTACTTCACGTTCATGATCCATTCCAGAGCACCCCCTGGAGCGTTTTCAAAGCTTCGCTTTCGATAACCACAAGGTCGTGATTAAGAATGTCGTATGTACACAATTCATGCAAGGAAATCATATCCACCCTTGGGATGTTGGCAAAGGCACGATAAAGACCCACTTGTAAATTCTGAGTGACCAAAACCGTACTCTTTCCCTCGGGAAGGGATAATCTTTTTAAAAAATTTACCGCTTCCCTTGTCTTGTTTTCCGGCAACGAGAAGGCATCTATCACAACCAGCGAGTTTTCTGAAAATTTCATACTCAAAACACTGCGCATGGCGTTGTGCCTTTCTTTTTTTGAAAGGTTATGGCTATATGAACGAGGGCGGGGCCCAAAGACAACTCCCCCCCCTTTCCATAAAGGAGAACGAATGGTTCCCTGCCTGGAGCGACCTGTACCTTTCTGGCGCCAGGGCTTCCTTCCTCCACCACGCACCTCTGAACGACCCTTTGTCTTAACGGTTCCTCTTCGGTTATTATCCAAATAGGCTTTCAGTGAAAGATATACCAGGTGTTTATTCACCGGTGTTGTGATGAAACCGTCAGCCAGCCGCAGGGTATCAATTTTTTCACCTTTTTGATTGATAACGTCAAGTTCCATATTTTCCCCCTTAATCGGCGTCTTTCTGCACAAAAACGAGCCCCCCCGGAGCACCGGGAACGGCACCTTTTACCAGAAGAAGGTCTCTTTCCTGGTTGACGCCGACAACTTCAAGGTTCTTTATGCTTACCGCTTCTCCTCCCATTCTGCCGGGTAAGGTTTTTCCTTTAAACACTCTGCCTGCATCAGTTGCACCGATGGAACCTGGCCTGCGGTGTTGCATGGATCCATGGGTCCTGGAACCACCACGATAGCCATGTCTTTTTACCACGCCGGCAAATCCTTTACCCTTGGAACGTCCTGTAATCTTCACCTTGTCTCCCACCTCAAAACCTTCTACGGTAAGTTTCTGCCCCGTTTCAAGTGAATCACTATCGGCCAGAATAAACTCCTTTATATGTTTCAAGGGTGGAAGATTATTTTTTTTCATATGTCCCGTACGCGGTTTTCCCGCCTTTTTTTCAGGTATTTCAGCATATCCGACCTGCACCGCTTCATAACCGTCACGTTCCTGGTTTTTTTTCTGCA
>SKXZ01000193.1 GCA_007128145.1 Candidatus Nitricultor lacus
ACCTTTTCGTAAAAGACTGCGATAGATTACGGAGGATGATCTTTCAATATCATACATCTTTTTATTTCATTTCGTCAAAAAAGCTCCTCTCCTTTGTAAATAACATTGTATATGGTCGATTCCGTATATGCGAGGATGCGTGAATTACCAATGATCAGTAAATAGTGAAACTCCACAGACTGCTTCGTCGGCATACTCCATCTCCTCGCCGTGACGGACTAAAAACATTCTGAATACTGAATACTGATTTTCATCTTCGATGCCGAAACATATGTGGCAGGGGAGCTCCTTTTCAGACTACTCACGACTCCCGACTCACTGCCCGAAGGGCATTCTCTGCCCTTATCCGACTCACCTGCCCTTTCATAGCTTGCCGCGTCCCATCAATCCTCGCAGTAACAGGTAAACCTCGTGAATCGTGAAAAGTGGAAAAACCAGGGAATAAGAAAATAGGTTCAAGATGAAACGGGGGGAATTATGGAGGAATAACGTCAATTATTCAGATAGAGGCCACACGCGCGTAGTATCTGCGTCACGCGTCATATGGCCTCCTCACAATATCGAGCAGGACACAATCAGATAGGACAATTACCGGTAGTGGTGGTAGTCGTACCGATCGGGCATGCTGTGGTTGGAGTGGGAGTAGGACATCCGCCTGTCCCAATGGGACAATTCACTCCTGAAGTCGTGGGTGTTGGAGACGGGGTTGGAATCACTTCCGGTGTGGGTGAAGGTGACGGCGAGGGTGAAGGTTCGGGAACACCGGGTGTACATCCGGCTGCGAGAACAAAGACCAGCAATACGGCGGGAACTAAAAGAACGAGAACTTTTTTCATAAATCGACCACTCCTCATTCCGCAATTCTTTTTCACGTGCTCAGCGGTAAGTATTTTCATCATTATAATATTACTAGTACAGTATGTCTATGGATTGAAAGGCAAATCTTTTTTCCTGACCACATGAAATTCCAAGAAGGGTTAAGAGCTGTGAATAGGATGATAGCGTGAACCTACAAGGGACAGACCGGCTCAATGAGATTGATATCCGGACACGGTTCAGTAGCACAGCATAAAGAATCCGTGATTCCGCACAGGTGCGCGCAGGGGTTACCCAACATATCGTAGAAAATCACCGTCGCATCAAGCCCCCACGCAATTACGTCAGCGTATTTCCCCTGTTCGGTCGGCATGATGGGAGGCGGATCGTCGTTCTCATTCTCAGGCTCATAGCCTGTCCGCATAGCTAATATATACTCTTCGTATGTCGCTTCGTCACAAAGAAGATTATTGAAGTAATATTCATCCTCCGGCCGGTAAAAATCGACATTCGGGTAATCAACGGGGCTTGGCCCGGGGTCAAGCACACGGCCTTCGAGCCACACCGTTTTCATGTCATCCTGAAGGCGCACTGATTGGACGGAAACTGTCTCGGGCTCGGTTTCCGTGGAAAAAGTAAACTGGTACACCAGTTCTTCCCATTCGCCCCACTCGTTTTGCGCCCGGAAAGGCAAATAGCGAGCAACAGCCAGTGTCCAGCTGGCGGGATTGGTGAAAGAAGCCATATTGGGGACGTATATTTCCTCATCGAAACGAATGATAAAACGGAATGTGGCACCATCTTCCGTGGGTGGGATAATCTGCAAGAGCGTTGTCCATTCTGTGGCGCAGCGGTCATGATCTGGTACCGGCGGGGCTACAGTCGGTGTCGGAGAAGGTTCCGGTGCGGGGGCCGGAGAACAGCCCGCTGCCAGAAGCACAATGAAGAAAATAGAGACAAAAAAACCAATATAAGCATACCTGCCTCGCATGGACAAGCCTCCCTGTAGTGTGAATGCGGAAAACATCTCTACTCGATAGTACGAGGAGAATGAAGCGAAGGTTTCATCCCTTGCCTCAATAAAGAGGACTCATTCCCACTGGGTAAATTATTATGTGTCTCTTTCGGAATCAGGAGGTTGGTGCTTTCAATCAAAATGGAAACACCAACCTCCACCATATATCGTTATCCCGCTAACACCCTATACCATGGCTTATCGCCATTACTTCGTTAGCCCCTTACTGCAATTCCAGGCTACACCACGCAGGGAACTTTGCAGGATAGCGAAAAGGGATCATCAAGTGTATCCAAATCTGTACTGAATTCCCACTCCACGACATCCCGAAATACTGTAAAACCAGATTGAAGTATACCTGCTGTTCCCGTGAACATTCCCCAACCATGTTCCCCGTTCCCGGAATATGATTGGTATCGATTCATGTCATCGATCCATGCACCATAGTGTTCATCATTGCACATTAGGCTCCAGTAAGAACCTAAAAAATCACCGAGATCCTCCGCATAGAAGGTGTCGTAATTATCCTCAAGGTTAAAAAGAAATTCCCACATGTCTTTGGCGAATTCGGCGACGACAAAATCTACATGGACGGTTTGATTGTCTTCCTGAAGCGAAATATTTTGTATCTGGATTCCGCTGTCTTCATACTCAAAATAATCATCCGCGCCATGAAGCTCAAGTTCTCTTTGCCAGGTAAAATTATCCCATGAATCTGTATCGCTGTTGTAAGCTTGAAACGCCACATTTCTCTGAACATTGATATTCCAGTTACCCGGATTTTCGAAAGCGTTTTTGTCGGGGAGATCGTTATCATGTGGGAGATGTACAATAAGGCGTACATTGGAATCATCTCCAGGCTCATAGGGTGGAAGTTCGAAAGGGTCCGGCTCTTTAAAAGGTAAAAGTTGGACAAACACTGCACACTCATCCGGTGGAGGAGTAGGTTCAGGTGTCGGAGCAGGATCTGGCTCCGGAGCTGGTGCACACCCTACCGAGAGAAAGGTCACAACCACGAGACCTGCGATGCAAGTTACATTTCGAAGTTCGTGTTTGAATACCATGTTCTACCTCCTTCCGCGATTCCAAAATGTTGGGAACGCATATATTCACGTCTTCCCAACAGCAGTGTTTCTGCAGAACACACGGTTTGAATGCAAAACCAAGCGGGGCATTATGTTATCCATACCTATGGTTTATGTGAGATTTACTGCGTGGAGGTAACTGTATAGATTTTCTTATGCTGTTACAACAATAACATTTATAATCATAATATGCAAAAAGGACTGTTACTACAGGGAGGTTCCGTTCATCCCTCCTCGAGAGAGAATTTCCACCCAGTACTGGTTGTCACGATACCACTTGAGCGCCCGCTGCAACCCTTCATCAAGGCTGACCCGTGGCTGCCAACCCAACAACTTTTCAGCCTTTCCGATATCCGCCCAGGTGGCTTTGACATCGGTGCGTTCAAAATCACGGTACTCGATATTCGCCTTTTTCCCGGTCAATTTTTCTATCCGTTCGATCACTTCGTTCAGGGAGTGGGGGCCATCCGAACCCAGGTTGATGATTTCATACCCGTGTACCGAAAGCGCGCTTACCGTTCCGCGTGCTATGTCTTCAACATAGGTAAAATCCCGGCTTTGTGATCCGTCTCCATACACCACAACCGGATGGCCCTCCACTATCCACTTGATAAAACGGAATATGCTCATATCCGGTCGTCCAGCCGGACCGTAAACAGTAAAGTACCTTACCACTGCAATGTCAATTCCGTAGAGATAATGGTAGGTATAGGCCAGGACTTCGGCTGCCTTTTTACTCGCAGCATAGGGGGAAATGGGTGTATTGACCGGGAGATCTTCCCGAAAGGGCATCTTCTGTCCGGCATAGAGAGAAGAGGTCGAAGCTAAAATAAACTTCCGCACTCCAAAATCCCTGCACATATCCAGAAGATTAAGCGTCCCTAAAACGTTTGTTGCCAAATACCGCTGAGGGTCTTGCAGGCTCGCCCTGACCCCGGCTCGTGCGGCGAGGTTCAACACCGCATCGAAAGGACCAAGGCGTTCAAAAACATCCCGAACGGTCTCCCTTTTTTCGATATCCTCCTGCACAAAACGAAACCCCTCAAGTTCCCTCAACCGCGCGAGACGATATTCCTTCAAACGCACGTCGTAGTGGTCATTCATATTGTCCAGTCCCACGACTCCGTGTCCTTGCCGCAAGAGGAGGTCTGTGACAAAGCTTCCTATAAATCCGGAACAACCGGTGACGAGGTTTTTCATTATATACGGGACCCCACTTTACACTTTGCATGCCTTGAGGCAGGGGTAATATTGTTTTTCGCCTTTCTCAAGCGTTCTCAGAGCAGGCATTAAACAACTCTTTGTTACGCATGTGGTGTTCATAATGTGCAGAATTTCCCTTCTCATTTTTCTCCAAGCGGGCCTTTCCCCTGGAAGAGTTTCATATCTGCCTGTTCGTTGTAATGTATTGATTACAGTATAGCACTCATCTTCATCATTGGTAACGCGGTCTTTCGGAATCTTCGTTCTGCCTTTTCTTAATATTTCTACTGTCATACCTCAACATTCACACTTTCTATGGTACTCATTATCACTAAATGGCCTTCGTGGCATATACAACTCCCTATTCCATAATCTCTGTTCAAATACACTGTGGTGCGTGGTAATCTATACTTTAAAAAACGGTGAACAGTTATCGGTGATATAATAAAATAAATATGTACCTGGTAAAGGATGATGAAGAGCCATGGCCGTTCGGATGGGTATTGTATGTTTCCTGGTTGTGATGGTCAGTGTGTCTGCCTGGGGTTCCTCTCTGGAAGAAAAGAGTGAAACACCTCAACCCGGAGACCTTCTGGAGATAATATCTGAAGGTTACCGTTTATACGGGGAAGGAAAGTTGGCAGAAGCAGAATCGTTGTTTCAGGTGGTTTTGGAAAAAGATCCCCTGCTCCCGGAGCGGGGAGAACTGCGTTTGCTTTTAGCCGGGATCCGGGAGCATGAAATGGATTTGTCAGGAGCTGTGGCACATTACCGCTTGCTGTCTATTTATGACCCTGCGAGCTACCGGGATGGAGAATACTATTCCTACCGTGACTATGCCCTCCTGCGGATAGAGTATCTCACTTCCGAACCCACCTGGACGAGACCTGAGCGAGAGGTTTTGCTGCGTGAACTGACAAGTGCGTTAACTGACCATGATCGTGCCCGCTGTGAAACACTGGCCAAGAAAGGTGATTTCTGGTTCGGTTGGATGTATAGCGAAAAAACTCTTTCCGACAGGCAGTCCAGCCTGGAGTATCTTTTCCGCTATCTGCTCGAAGCACAGGTCGGACAGTGGGAAGAAATCTGGGAGGATCAATGGGCCATACCGCTCTACCCCTGGAATGACCCTGAAACCTCTTACGATCTCCTCTATTGTACGGTATCCCAGGGGGTTTTCGGCTGGGAATGGGATGGCCTAATTCTTTCGTGGGATGAATGGAGAAACAGTCCCTTCTGAATTTTCCTCTGTAAATCAAGTGAGTCGTGACTAGTAAAAGACTCACTCTTTACGACGATTCACAGTCAATACCAGAGCGTCTGGACTGAAGAGAGAGGAAATACGAAAGCACCCGGAAATCGGCTACCGCATCGTGAGGTCTCTTCCTGAAGTGGCTTTCATTGCCGAGGCGGTTCTCTCTCACCACGAGCACTTTGACGGAACAGGATATCCACGGGGACTCAAGGGAGAGGAAATACCCCTCATTTCCCGCATTATTGCGGTAATTGACGCTTATGATGTGATGACGCGGGGCCGGCATTATCAAGAAAAGAAGAGCACCGGTG
>SKXZ01000180.1 GCA_007128145.1 Candidatus Nitricultor lacus
GCGGTGATCGTGTTGCCGGTGATCCGGCTTCTCTACAGGCATGGGAGGTCTGCCTAGTGTTATTAGCGCTTGATGTAGGTAATACACACACCACTTTCGGGGTATTTGAGGGAACCACTTTGATTGCCAACTGGAGGGTGACTTCTTCTGCCCGCCGCACCACGGATGAATGGGGGTTTTTATGCGCGGGGCTTTTAGCGGAAAGAGATATTGCAATCTCTGACATACAGGAGGCGGCTCTTTCCTGCGTTGTGCCTCCAGTGGGAGATATGTTGCAGGAGCTTTTCACCGAAAAGTGGAACATTGCCTTCCTTGCCCTTGGCCCGGGTATTCGTACCGGCCTTTCCATTCGCGCAGAACCCAAGGAAGTGGGGGCCGACCGCATAGCGAATGCGGTGGGTGCGATGCACCGTTATGGAGGGAATATTATCATTATTGATTTCGGAACAGCAACTACTTTTTGCGTGGTGACCGCTGAGGGAGAATACCTGGGGGGTGCCATCGCCCCGGGAATCGCAATTTCTGCTGAAGCGTTGTATGAAAAGACTGCCAAGCTTCCACGCGTTGGAATTGAAGTGCCCGAGAGGCCAATAGGTCGAAACACCGTGGAGGCAGTCCACATAGGACTGTTTCATGGTCAAATGGGAATGAGCCGTGAAATGGTGAACCGCATAAAGGCGATTCTCCCTCCTCCTGTCACTGTTGTGGGAACGGGAGGATGGGGGAAGTTGCTGTGGAGACATTGTGATTTCATTGATTACTACGATCCTTTTTTAACCCTGGAAGGACTGAGGATTATTTATGGACTCAACAAGAGAGCATGAGCAATCCCGCGATGTTACGATATTTGGGGACCGTTCCCAAGTGCATGGAACTGTGAGTGGACCGGTTACCATTTTGGTCCAGGGAAAATACCAAGGCAGGGCCGAATGTGCTCATCTGGTGGTGACACGTCAGGGAGAGATGATTGCGGATAACGAAACAGAAGAGCTCGAAGTTTGGGGTACCCTCAAAGGATTCACGCGAACACAGCGTGCACTGTGCCGTAAAAGTGCCGTGATTGAGGGTTTTATCATGGCGAACGCCATTGCCCTGGAACCAGGGGTTACGGTAGAGGGGGGAATTGCTTTTCCCCGTGATGCGGAAGAAAAAGATGAAGGAAAAGAAGGTTCTTAGCGTCAGCCTGGGCTCTTCCCGGCGTAACCACCGGGTTACCCTTGATCTTTTGGGTGTTCGGGTAATAGTCAATCGGTTGGGTGTAGACGGAGATAAAGCGGCATTTTCCCGTATTCTACGTGAAAATGATGGAAAAGTGAATGTTTTTGGATTGGGGGGAGTGGACCTCTACCTGAGGGCGGGGAAATACCGTTACCTGATTGAGGATGTTTCCCGTCTTTTACGAGGTGTTCGTCATACCCCGGTAGTTGATGGTGGGGAGCTCAAGCAGGTATGGGAGAGGGAAATACCCCGTTATCTTGTAGAAAATGCCGGTATGGAACTAGCTGGCAAGACAGCGTTGTTTATGAGCGGGATGGACCGTTACGGCCTGGCCGAAGGTTTGGCAAGGGAAGGATGCCGTTTGCTTATCGGGGATATGCCATTTGCGCTTGGAATCCCCATCGCTTTACGTAAGCTGTGGACATTGCGGTTCCTTTCGGTGCTGATGATGCCCGTGCTGCGTCGTCTCCCCATAAATGTTTTATATCCTACTGGCGCAAAGCAAGATGAACAGCGAGGGCGTTTTCCACGCTATTTCGAACGTGCGGATATCGTCGGAGGGGACTTTTTATTTATTAACCGCTACCGGCCGAATGTATTACCCGGGAAAATTGTGATCACCAATACTGTCACTGCCCAAGACATAGAGGAACTGCGCTCTTCCGGGGTGAAAACCCTGGTGACCACGACACCGGATATGGGTGGCCGTTCTTTCGGGGCCAATGTCCTGCAGGCAATTTTTGTGGCTCTTCTAGAGAAAAAACCGGAGGAGATTCCTGCGGAGGAGTATCTGAAAATCATGCAAGAACTCGGGTTTACTCCCCGTATCATGCATCTGGGCGGTTGAGTGTTGAAAGCCAAGATTATTCGCTGATCACCGATCACCGTTCACTGGTTCTTTTAGAAGAGGAAATGGGAGGCTGTGGTAATGGAAAACATGAGTTATGAAGAGAAGAAACAAATGGTGGAAGATACCATCGAGAAATACAGCAGGTACATCAACCCGGCGCTTGCACGTTATTACAAGTTTGCTCAACTCGATACAGTGGAATGGTCGAGTTCGGGGACCCTGGTATACGATATTTTTGGTGAACCGTATCTCGATTGCCTCGGAGGATTTGGTGTATTCACGGTGGGGAGGAATCACCCCCGTGTTGTCAAGGCCGTGAGGGAACAGCTGGAGCGGCTCCCTCTTTCCACTCGGGCGCTCTTCAACAAGCAGCAGGCGGACTTGGCCGAACGGATCGCTTCTGTGACACCGGGAAACTTGCAGTATTCGTTTTTTTGTAACAGCGGGACCGAGGCGGTTGAGGGAGCTATCAAGCTTGCGCGCATGTACACTGGGCGCAAGAAGCTTGTTTCGGCATTTGACGGGTACCACGGAAAGACCATGGGATCCTTGAGCGTATCCGGAAAAGATGCCTACAAAAAACCTTTTGAACCATGTGTTCCGGAAACGTTCCAGGTTCCTTTCAATGATGAAAAAGCCATGGAAAAGGCAGTGGATGAAAATACCGCGGCGGTCATCCTGGAACCAGTACAAGGAGAGGGGGGTATCAACCTTGCCCGTGAGGGGTATCTTGCCAGGGTGAAAAAATTGTGTGAACGATCAGGCGCTCTCTTGATTCTAGACGAAGTGCAGACCGGACTTGGCCGTACCGGCAAAATGTTTGCCTGTGAGCATTCCGGGGTGGTGCCCGATATCATGACCTTGGCCAAGGGTCTGGGCGGGGGGGTGCTTCCTCTGGGTGCTTTTGTGAGTACTGCACAGATCTGGGAGGTATTTGATGAGAACCCCTATATTCATTCCTCCACTTTGGGGGGGAACCCGTTGGCCTGTGTAGCCGGTTTGGCCACGCTTTCCATTATTGAGGAAGAAGGGTTGTGCGAACATTCCGCCGAAAAAGGCCGTTATCTTTTAGAAAAGCTTGAGAAGATACAGAACGCATTTCCACAACTCATTACCGCGGTGCGCGGTTTGGGATTGATGATAGGGACCGAGTTTCCAGATTCTGATGTGGCTTCTCTTTTAGGCATGGAAATGGCGCAAAGAAAAGTGCTGGTGGCTTATACCATGGATAATCGCAAGGTTATCCGTTTCGAGCCACCTCTTACCGTGAGCTATCAAGAGCTTGACACAATTCTCGAGAGGTTCACTGATGCTCTGGGGAGCGTACAGTCAATTGTGGAGGAAATAGGGGGTGAAGAAATTGGCTGAAATACAAACTTCCCTGGTAGTGGAAGAAAAGGTGGATGCGGTTTACGAAAAGGCCAAGGACATTGAAGGTTTTGCCGAATATCTCCCGGACCTTGAAGAAGTGCGGATATTGCGGCGGGAAAAGAATATGGTGGAAAGCTTCTGGAAAGGAGTTTTCCAGGGACGAGAAGTGAAGTGGACCGAACGGGATTACTGGGATGACGAGAACAAGGAGTGCCGTTTCGAAGCGGTGGAAGGAGATTTCAAGTTATATCGAGGTATATGGCGCTTCAACCTTGAGGGAGAAAGCAAGACCCGCGTTGATCTTGAAATCGAATACGATCTGGGACTTCCTTTAGTCGGTCCTCTCATCAATACCTTTCTGAAAAAGAAAATGCTTGAGAATGCCCGGGCCATGTTGAATGCCCTGGAAAAATCGCTTCACGGGTGATGTAACGGTGGACAGCTTCGCTTTCATAATTCACGCCATGGAAGTGGGTGATATAAAAAAGCGGATCAAACCGCTGCGCTATCTCCCGGATTCCTGGGTGGAGCGCCTGGCCTCACGCCGGAAACCATTTGTTCTTTCCCACGTGAATGGTGTACGTTCCCAATTTAACGGAAAAAAGATTAAGGGCTGGTTTGTAGGTTTACCAATGACCTCGCGAGCCTTGATCACATACCCGCCTGATTTTGTGGCCGAAAAAATCCGCCAGTGCGGCCGCCTGGCGCAAGAACAGGGAGCACAAGTGATGGGTTTGGGAGCTTTTACCTCGGTGGCGGGGGATGGTGGAATAACTGCAAGAGAGGGACTGGATATTGCTCTTACCACCGGAAATTCCTACACGGTGGCAACCGCGCTTGAAGCCCTGAGAATCGCCTGTCAAAAGATGGATATCGATCTTGAGGAGGAATCTGTCGCGGTGGTGGGGGCAACCGGATCCATCGGCAAAGCCTGTGCCCTTATTTTGTCCCGTCAAGGGAAGAATATTCGCCTGGTCGGCAGAGATCCTGAAAAGACGCAACAGGTCCTCAAGGAAATCCGGAAAATTTCAGGTAACCGCATCAGCGCGCATACCGATGTGGAAGAAGGGATACGAGGTGCCCGGGCGATTATTACCGTTACCTCGGCCGTGGAAAGCATTGTCAAGCCGGACTGGATAGAGCAGAAAGCGGTGGTATGCGATGTATCTCGGCCACGAAATATAGCAGAAGAGGTGGTAAGAGTAAGACGCGATGTTTTGGTCATCGAGGGAGGGGTGGTCGACGTTCCGGGGGATCCTGATTTCGGAATGGATTTCGGATATCCTCCCGGGAAATCCTATGCCTGCATGGCCGAAACCATGGCTCTCGTCCTTGAAGAGCGTTATGAAAACTTCACCCTGGGAAAGGAAGTCAAGGTGGAAAAGGTCGAAGAAATCGAGCGCATCGCCTCGAAACACGGTTTTCGGGTCTCCGGCTTGCGAGGCTTTGGCAAGGAACTGACTGATGAGGAGATCGAGAAGATCCGGAAAGCGCGCTGAAGAAAGTATTGAGGTCTGACTATATGGTTTATCACTAGATAAAATCAACTTGGGAACCGCTACATTGTGAGCGGATTAACCCAAGGTGCGTTGAAATAGAAGCTCTTTAGCGCCCCATGTAGGATAGAGCCTCAAGCGCGGCTACTTGTCCCTGCCCAACGGATCGTGCTACCTGGTAAGGGTGGCCGGTAATATCACCCGCTGCGAAAACACCGGGAACGGCGGTTGCCATGCGCAGGTTCACCTCGACCGCATCGCCTGCCGTGTCCAGCCCCGGTACAAGTTGTGCCATGGGAAGCCTTCCGGTGAAGAAAAATACTCCTTCTACCGGTAGGGTTTTTCCCGACGCAAGCTGTACCCCTTCCACATGTTCTGATCCTGTCACGGCCTGAAGAGATTCTGGTATCGGCTCTATATTGGAAGGGAAGGGAGGGTGGATATTATCGGGAGGAGTAAAGAGGTACACACGCTCTGCGAGTTCCGCCAGGTACAATACTTCGTGCGGATCTTCACCGGCAAGGACTGCTGCTACTCTTTTCCCCTTGAAAAGGGGGCCGTCGCAGCTTGCACAGTACGAAACTCCCGCTCCCAGGAGGCGCTCTTCACCCGGTAAAAGATCGCGGGGAGGTGCACCGGTGGCCAACACAACGGCACCCACGTATACCAGGTCATCGCCCGCCTGGAGGGCAAACGAGCCGTTTTCGGGGTAGACCCCTTTCACGGTCAACCTGTGGATAGTGACGCCGGCATCCCACACTTGAGCAAGGAAGCGTTCCCGCAACTTCGTTCCCGGCATAGGCGGAAGGCCGAGATAGTTTGATACATGGGGAGCGCGTTGGAGGGAACCCATCTCAGGGCGGCCGTCAGCGAGAAAGACAGACCTGTTCCGCCAACGCACAGTAAAGGCGGCACTCAAGCCGGCAGGGCCGGCACCCACTATACCGATGTCGTAATGGTTATCCATGGGTTTCCCTCCAAAGCAATTTCCGTGAGGGGTGAGGAGTAAGGAGTGAGGGGTTGAAAAACACCACATCGCAGTGGCGGATGTGTTGTTCAAGGTTCAATGTTTCAAAGTTCAAAGTTGAAACAGAAAAACCTTGAGTCATCCTTTTTGATTCGTCTCACTTTTTACTTCTCACTTCTCACTGCATTTGGTATGATTCACGACTCGCTGCCTTTACACCTATTTTACCATTTTTACCTCATTTCACTCCAGCAATTTTTATTGAATACTTCGTTTCTCTCTGAATTTTCCAGCATGAAGAGGCACAAGTTGACCGGAAGTGATATGCTTTGAGAGATGAAAAAAAAGATAAGTTCGGGTCGATTATTCCTGTTGTCAGGAGTATCATGTATCTAGACGTGAACTGTAGGAAGTGGGGTTTTGTACTCCTCACCCCTTACTCCTTACCCCTCACGGAATTGAGAGAGGAGCCAACTATGCTGCGTGATCTTATTCTGCGTACCCGGAGTTACCGGCGTTTTCGCCAGGATGTCTCCGTAGAGAAAGAAACCTTGCGGGAACTGGTGGATCTTGCCCGTCTTTCAGCATCAGCCGCCAACAGGCAACCCCTCAAATTCTTTCTTTCCTGGGAGCCTGAACGAAACAAGCGTATTTTTCCATATCTGGCTTGGGCGGGGTATCTCACTGATTGGCCGGGACCCGAGGAGGGTGAAAGGCCCGCGGCCTATATCGTGTTATTAGGTGATACCAGTATAACAACGGAATTTGATTCAGATCCCGGTATCGCCTGTCAGTCTATTCTGTTGGGAGCTACTGAAAGAAGCCTTGGCGGGTGCATTTTCGGAGCGGTAGACCGAAAGGGACTTCAAAAAGAATTTTCCATAGCACCCCGTTATCGGATTATTCACGTGATCGCCCTGGGAGTTCCGGTTGAGACAGTAGTATTAGAAGAAATGCAGACAGAAAATAGCTATCGATACTGGAGGGATGAAAAGGGTATACATCACGTTCCAAAAAGGCCACTTTCCCAGTTTGTTTTGGAGGCCGAGAGAGACCTCCAAGATTGAAAGTGTGTTGAGTTTTTGATACTTTTTAGTAAAAAGTAGATGTTTTTCTCTGGAGGGGCCGTTATGAAAGAACCGTCGGTAACAAGGAGCGGTAAACTGCGAAAAAAATATCTCCCCGCTTTGTATTTTGATACCTCACTCTTGATAGAATACTGGCTGACTGAAGGTATGGAACGGCCTCCCAATGAACTTGACCTTTTATTCAAGAAGAACGAAAATCCCCTGTATCCCGTGGTAAGAGAATTAGTCGAGTCCGATGCTCAGCTTGCCGGGGTGGTAGGCGTTCGGCGCAAAGTTCTCTCTGGGGAGCTCAAAACAACCCCTGTCGTCGGTTCTCCTGCCCTGGTGGAGCTCATGGAGTGGCATGCCGATTCCACATTTCGGCAGGTGATAGCCGATTCTTCATCGGTTGTTTTTCTACGGGAGAAAAACCGCCGTGAAGTAGGCGGGCTGCTGCGTAGAGTACTTGACCGGCGTCGGAAGGAAATAGCAGATACGAAAATGAATAATGTTCGAAGTGGTAACAGTGGCACGGAAGCATTCATCGATGAAACCTGGCTTGATTCTTCCTATGCCTTTTCACATGGTCTGCGGGGGCTTGTGCAGGCAGATTTGGTAGGTTTCCGCCTTCCGGTGAACAGAACATGGGGGTATCCTTCCTTGTACGCATATCTACAGTTATCACTGCGGGATATCCTGCACCTGCTTTTCGCTCTTCATATGGGATGCCGTTTTTTCGGGAGCTTCAACCCGGAGTACGAGCGGGTGAAAGATATCATGTTCGAAGAACACGGCATGACTCTTTTATCAAACCCAGCGGAGATTCTCGAGGTTTTGTAGTTGTTTATTGAACAGCGTGGTGGAAATCAGCTGGACGAGATTGGCCTTGGCCTATATTTTTGTTCTTCTTCTTTTAGTGGTGGCAAAGAGGAGAGGTATCGGGCGCGAACGGGAGATAATACTTTCTACCGTGCGCATGACAGTGCAGTTGGTAGCGGCGGGATACATCTTGATATGGATTTTCGAACGGCCCCATCCCGTGGTGACTCTCGTGGCGGTGTGCACCATGGAAATATTTGCGATAGGGAATATTTTCCGCCGGATGCATCACCCTCTTTCCCACCCCTTGCGGCGTGCGGTTGCTCTTTCCATGGTGTCGGGTACGCTGTCAGCATTATTCTTTTTCCTTCTTGCGGTGGTAGGGAGTACTCCCTGGTTTGAACCCCGGTATTTCATTCCCATAGCGGGGATGATTATTGGAAACTCCATGACCGGTATATCACTGGGAGTGAATCGTCTGCTCGAAGGTGTAAGGGAGCGGAAAGACATTATCGAAGGAGCTTTGATGCTGGGAGCTCATCCGAAAAGAGCCATGAAAGAGGTGGTTGATGCCTCTTTTGATGCGGCTATTCTCCCTACGTTGAATTCCATGATGGGTATGGGTATCGTCTTTCTTCCGGGTATGATGACCGGCCAGATTCTTTCCGGGATCTCTCCTTTGGTTGCCATCGAATACCAGATTGCCATAATGTTGGGAATAGCAGGTAGTGTCGCACTCTCCGTTATCCTTTTCGTTCACCTCGGTACAGTCACATTTTTCAACCAGCGTGCCCAACTGGTTTTTAAAAATGAAGAAGCTTTCGGGAAAAAGTGACTAGGTGATTTGCAATTTTCGGGAGTTTGGTGTATAAAATGTATGTCGATAAAACACATTGGATTGCCGCAGTATCCTCAATAAATGATGTGTGAGCCAAAAGTTAGCATTTTGTGTTTGCATGTCTGAAAAATTGCCAGTATAAGAAGCCGAACCTTCACCTTGAAGGGAAAAAACAAAAAAGAAAATTCAACATTGAGCCAGTTTATTGAATTTTTTGTTTTTTTAAAATGAAAATTGAAACGTATGCTTCAGGGAAAAACCCCCAAAAACATCTTAATAAGCGGGTGTCTATCTGTATAGAAATATGCAAGGTAAGGTGAGACAGGCTGTCACCGGGAGCGTAAAGGCCATGCCAATTTGTCAATGACGATACCGGGGTCAGGAAATAGCGGTACCGGAACATGAAAGGGGAATCACACCATGCAGTTTGGAGCGAACACTTTTATTTGGGTTTCACCTTTTCGTACTGACACTCTTTGGGTAATCGACCGGGTAGCAGACCTTGGTTTCGATACGGTCGAAGTGGCACTGGAGGATTCTTCGATTATCGATGTGGATGCGTTGGCTCAGAAGATCAATCAACGTGGCTTGGTTTCCGCGGTATGCGGGGCTTTTGGACCTGATCGAGACCTCGCGCATGAAGATCCCTCGATACGCGATAACGCAAAAAAATACATCATTGATTCCCTGGATTTTGCCTCCCGTATCGGCGCGAAGATATTCTGTGGTCCCGCGTATTCGGCGGTTGGTAAGGCTCGTCCGGTGGAACCGGCCGTAAAGGAGGCTGAATGGAAAAGAGCGGTAACCGGGTTGCAGGAACTTGGTGAGGAGGCACAAAAGCGTGGTGTCACCATCGCAGTGGAAACCCTCAACCGCTTCGAAACAGACTTTTTGAACCTGGCTTCTCAGTTGAAACGTTTTCTTGATGAGGTCGGCCACCCTGCCGTACGCGGCCATCTTGATACTTTCCATATGAATATCGAGGAAAAAGATTTGGGAGAGGCTATCCGCTTCATAGGAGGAGACCTTGTGCACTTCCATGCCTGTGAAAATGACCGGGGAGCTCCAGGGACCGGCCATGTAGAATGGGAAAAGGTGCGGGATGCCTTACATGATATAGGGTATGAAGGTATGGTTGTCATCGAAAGTTTCACCCCCGGAGTCAAGGAAATAGCCAAGGCGGCATCCATATGGCGTCCCCTGGAAAAGGATGAGGACACCTTGGCCGCGAAAGGACTCGAATTTTTACGAACGCTTTTACCCGTTTGATGAGGGAACTTTATGGAAAGGGAGGGATAGCCATGAAAATCGGTGTTTTTCTGGTTCTGTTTCAGAACGAACCTTTTGAAAAAGCTCTGGATATGGCGAAAGAGGCCGGAGCAGAAGCGGTGGAAATCAGTACCGGGGGTTTGCCGGGGAAGTCCCATTGTGATCCCGCCGCACTTTTGAAAGACGACTCTGCCTGTAACGTCCTCGAGGAGGCTGTGGAAAAACGCGGTCTCGTGATCTCCGCCTTCAGCTGCCATGGAAACCCGGTTCACCCGAATCCCTCTGTTGCCAATTCCGATCACGAAGATTTCAGATCGAGCGTCCTATTGGCTGAAAAAATGGGTGTACGTAATGTTATCACCTTTTCCGGTTGCCCGGGAGAATCGGAAAACGCCCGATATCCCAACTGGGTCACCTGCCCGTGGCCACCGGATTTTCTGGAAATACTGAAATGGCAGTGGAATGAAAAGCTCATTCCCTACTGGAAAGAAAACACCCGCTTTGCCGCAGATCACGGGGTGCGGGTATGTCTCGAAATGCACCCGGGTTTTGCCGTATACAATCCCGAAACTATGCTGCGTCTGCGCGAAGCTGCTGGGGAAGCACTGGGGTGTAATTTCGACCCCTCCCATCTTTTCTGGCAGGGTATAGACCCCATTAAGGCGCTGCGGGTTCTCAAGGATTGCATATTCCACGTTCACGCAAAGGATACCCGCATCGATCCGATAAACAGCGCCGTAAATGGCAACCTCGATACAAAGCCCTACACCGAGGAACTCGAACGCTCATGGCTTTTCCGTACGGTGGGATATGGTCATGGAGAAACGTTCTGGAAAGATCTCGTGAGTAATTTGCGTCTTATCGGGTATGATGATGTGCTGTCAATCGAGCACGAGGATTCCCTCATGTCGGGCGGTGAAGGTTTCAACAAGGCTATCGCGCTCTTGAAACAGGTGAGCATCAAGGAAGAAGTGGGAGCCGCATGGTGGGTATAAAAGCGGGGAACATTCTCTGGAGGAAATAAGTAAAAATATTTGATACGTGTGAATAACCGAAAGGAGAAATCTTAAGAAAAACATGGCACAGTTAATCCTGAAGAATGTGACGAAAAACTTTGGCGAACACGGTGAATTTCCGGTATTGCGGGGCATCGACTTAGAGGTAAAAGATGGCGAGTTTGTGTGTTTGCTGGGACCTACCGGTGCCGGAAAAACCACCCTTTTTCGTTGTATCGCCGGATTAGAAACACTGAACGAGGGGGAAATCCGGCTGGGGGACCAGATGGTGAACGACCTTACCCCGGCAGAAAGAGACGTGGCTATTGTTTTTGAAAGTTACGCTTTGTACCCTACTTACACGGTCTATGAAAACCTCGCCTACCCCCTGCGTGAACGAAAGGTTCCCAACGCGGAAATAAAAAAACGCATAGATGAAGTAGCGGAAGTTCTTCACATACAACATACCCTGCAGCGGAAACCGCAAACCTGCAGTGGCGGCGAGATGCAGCGGATTGCGATCGGGAGGGCCATTATTCGCAGGCCAAAGATCTTTCTCTTTGACGAACCCTTGAGCCAGCTTGATGCCAAACTCAGGAATGAAATGAGAACGGAACTCAAAAGGATACACCGTGAGTTGAAACAGACCCTGGTGTACTCGACACCCGATCAACTGGAAGCCATGTCCATGGGTGACAGGGTCGCCACCATGCGTGATGGGAGGATTATGCAGTACGATGTTCCCCTGGAGGTATATCTCCATCCGAAAAACCTTTTTACCGCTCAATACGTGGGGGATCATGTCATAAATACTGTTAAGGGCACCCTATCCTCATCTAACGGGAAAATACAAATTGCCTGCCCTCTGTTCAAGACTGAGCTTGCTCAAAATATCACGGTGGCAAAAACAGGTGGTTCCCCTGGTGAAGTGCTGCTCGGCATACGACCAGAAGAGCTCACCCTGAAAAGACCTGAGGGAGAGGCAATTTCAATACAGGCGCAAGTTTACACAGTTGAAAGCTATGGAGACTATTCCCTGGTGAGCCTGAGCCATGATGATATCATTTGGAAGATGGTGATCGTGGGTGATGTTGGAACAGAAACCATCCACAGTGATGAAAAGGTGACCGTGTATTTTCCCAAGGACAGGTTGCACGTGATAGATCCGGAAACCGAAGAAGTGTTGGTGTAAAAACTGTAACGGAGAGGGGGTGAGAAAAAGCAGGAAGCTGTGTTTGGAGGTCATGCAGAGTGAAGTGAAACTTCAGGAAGGTGTAATTGGTATTCGACATCCAAATCAATTTTGATGAAGGAGGTTGGAAAAATGAAAGTACTTGCGTATGTGATGGCATTCGTGCTTGTTCTGGGAGTAATGGGTGGAATGGCTGCAGCTCAAGATGAGGTGGTTCTTACTGTGAGTGGCCCGGACTGGGCACCAAATTGGGCTTTGAGAGACATCGCCGCTGATTTCACTCCGGTTGCTGAAGAAATATTTGGGTATCCTGTAAGGCTCGAGTTTGATTTCTTCCCCTGGGGCGTATATTATGAAAGGCTCATGACCGCGCTGGTGGCCGGTGAGCCGGTATACGATCTCTTTATTTCAGACAGCCAGTGGCTGGGAGACCTCGCCGTAAACGGATATATCTATTACTTGAATCCCATCCTGGAAGAAGACCCGGAACTGCAGGAGATCATGGACAGTATGCACCCGGTTCTTCTCTCCGCTTACGGGTCATATCCTGACGGCAGCCAGCATTACTGGGGCTTCCCCGCGGTAGCTGACACCAAGGTCATGCACGCGCGCTATGATCTCCTTTCCCATCCTGAAGAGCGGGAAGCTTTTTATGAACAGTACGGTTGGGAACTTCCGATGGAATATGAAGATTTTGTCGACCTGACCTGGTATGATTTTGTTGACGTCCTGGAGTTTTTCACCCGTGATGCCGGGGAAACCTTGGCCGGTGAAGTCCTGGAGAGCCCCTTCTATGGTGGAGCGTTCCAGTACAGCAGGGATTATGACTTTTTAGCCATGGGATTCTTCCCCCACGTTTACGGCATGGGTGGAGATATCTGGGACCGTCAAACCAAGCGGGTGCAGAACGTACTCAACAGCGATCTCAATGTCGAAGCTTTTGAATTCTATATCGGTCTGCTCGATTACCAACCGCCCGCCGCCGTCAATTACGATCTCGATGACGTTAATGAAGCCATGGCCGCAGGACTCGTTGCTTTCTCGATTAACTGGTGTGTTATTGCCGAAATGCTCTATGATCCGGAACAGTCAGTGGTTGCAGACGGCCTGATGACCGTTCTGCCTCCAAACCACATTGATACAGACGATGAACTCAACCGTACCTTCAACATCGGCGGACAGCCTATCGTGATCGGTTCGGCTACTGAAAATATCGATGAAGTGATCGAGTTCATCAAGTGGTGGTACCTGCCGGAAAACGCAATCCGTTTCGCAGAAGCCGGGGGGCTTGGTTGTGTTGAAGAAGTCGTTTACAGTGAAGAGTTCATTGAAATGAAACCTTACCACCGCGCCTATGCTGATACCCTGGACTGGCAGCTTGACTTCTGGAAAGAACCGCCCTTCTTTGAAATGCTCACCTTGTTCCAGGAAACCATGCATGAGGCCGTGCTGGGTCAGAGGGAACCGCGTGAAGCCCTCGATCATGTGGCCAGGGCACACACCAATATCCTGGTACGTTGGGGGTATTTGGCTGAGTAACATTTCAGTTTGCGGGCAATACTCGGCGGGGGTCTTTTGAGACCCCCGCCGGCATCAGTTAGGATTGGGGTGAGATGATGGAAAAAGAGAGTCGATTGAAAAGGTTTTTTGACCGACGGCTGGCAACGATTATGGTCACCCCCTGCATTATTATTCTCTTGGGGATGTTTCTCTTTCCTCTCTTGTGGTCGTTGGGGTTGAGTTTTTATGATTATTCCGTGCTTCGTCCGGTTCCACCCCGCTTCGTGGGGTTCCAGCATTATAACGAAATTATCAGGGATCCATATATCTGGGCGCGCTTTGCGACCTCGATGCGTTTTGTGGCTCTTGCGGTAGGATTACAGCTTGTTTTGGGAGTCGCTCTCGCCTTTCTCATGTATGATAACTTCAAGGGAAAGAAAATTTTCATGGCGCTCATGTTGAGCCCCATGATGATGGCACCGGTTGCGGTTGGTGCCTTCTTCCGTTTTATGTATGATCCTTCATTCGGCATTATCCCTTATTTCACAAGAACGCTTTTTAATGCAGATATCGGATGGGTTACCGATCCTTCTGTAGCTTTGTATTCCCTGGTTCTCGTTGACACCTGGATGTGGTCTCCCTTCGTGATGCTGTTCACCCTGGCGGGATTATTGTCCATCCCCCAGCACCTTCTTGAAATGAGTAGTATCGACCGGGCAAGCTGGTGGCAGCGCTTCCGAAACATCATTCTTCCGCAGATAAAACCACTGCTCATCCTGGCGCTCCTTTTGCGCACTATGGAATCTTTCCGCCTGTTCGATACTATCTGGGTCATGACCGGAGGAGGACCGGGTCTTTCAACAGAGACATTAGCCATAACACTTTACCGCGTGGCTTTTCAACACTGGCATACTGGAAGGTCTTCAGCTATGGCCTATATCATGCTTATCGTGGTGATTGTGCTCACCAATCTTTACCTGAGGCTATCCATGAGGCAGGAGGGAGCAAGGAGGTAACCATATGGACAATAAACATGGAAATACATGGAAAATGATCAAGCCGTATGTGGCTGTCGTTGTGAGCCTGATATACTTTTTCCCGGTGCTGTGGGTCTTTTTGACTGCTTTTAAGCCAAGGGTTGATATTGTGACAACTATTCCAAGGTTTCTATTCACCCCGACCCTTGACCATTTCTTCCGTCTCTTTTTCAGGAGAGTAACCGTAGCACCGGGAGAATTTGCCCTGGAAGCTACCCCTTTTGCCCGCTTTTTCCTCAATAGTATCTTTCTTTCTCTTACCAGTGTCGCCCTTGCGCTGGCTTTGGGGACTTTTGCGGCATATGCCATATCCCGCTTCCCCATGCGCAACAAGGGATTCTTGATGTTCTATATTCTCTCCAACCGTATGCTCCCCCCTATCGCGGTGGTTGTTCCGCTGTATCTCATGTATCGGACACTGGGTATAATGAATACCTATGGGGGGATGACACTTCTCTATACCGCCTTCAGCATCCCACTTGCCATCTGGATGATGAAGAGCTTTTTCGACGACATCCCTTATGAGATAGAAGAAGCAGCGCGAGTCGATGGATCATCCCGTTTCAGGGCATTTTATAAAACCGCCCTTCCCCAGGTCTGGGTGGGGATTGCGGCTACCTTCATTATTTCCTTGATATTTGTCTGGAATGAGTTCCTGTTTGCCCTCATGCTCACCGGGAGGGAGACCCGCACGGTTCCGGTGGCTCTTTCCACCGCCCTGCGGGGTGAACGCGGAGTGGACTGGGGGCTGCTTGCATCAGTTGAGGCAATATATGTCGTACCGGCTATCATACTCGCTTTTGTGGCGCAGGGATTTCTCTTACGTGGATTAACGTTTGGTACAGTTAGAAAGTGAGTGTCAAGAAGATGAACCGAGTCGAACTGAAAAATATAACCAAAAAATTCGGCGATTTCACTGCCCTTGATAGTATCAGTGTCGAAGTCGAAGAGGGAGAACTTCTTTCCCTGCTTGGTCCTTCGGGCTGTGGAAAAACAACGACACTGCGGATCATCGCAGGACTGGAAACACCGACTGAGGGGGATGTATTGATCGGTGGGAAGAGGGTCAATACCCTGAGTGCCGCAGAACGCAACATCGCAATGGTGTTCCAGTTTATCGCCCTGTATCCATATATCAATGTGTGGGAAAATCTCGCCTTTCCACTGAAAGCACAGAAAATGCCTATGGATCAGATAAAAAAGAAGATAGAGGATATCAGCTCCGTTCTGGGGTTGGATGATGTGCTCTACCGCTATCCCCGGGATATCCATCCTGCCCAGGGGCAGATGGTTTCCATCGGAAAAGCGGTCATCCGTGACCCTGAAGTCTACCTTTTTGATGAGCCGCTTTCTCACCTGGATGCCAATATGCGGGTCAAGATGCGGGCTGACATCAAACACCTTCATGAAAAATTAGGGCGGTCCATGGTCTTTGTCACCCACGATCAGCTCGAGGCCATGGGGCTTTCCGACCGTATCGCTATCATGAGCCAGGGAGAAATCGTACAAATAGGGACTCCGGAAGAGATCTTCCATAAGCCCGTGAACCAGTATGTCGCGGATTTTGTCGGTACACCTCCCATGAACTTTTTGGAATGTGAACCAGTAGAAGACGGTGATACCTTTTATCTGCAGAAAGACTCTGTGAAGCTGAAAATCAAAAAAGAGCTGTGGAAAAAGGCCGAAAGCGGAGCCAAGGGTCACGATCTTGGGAAAACACAGGTGGTAATGGGCATCCGTCCCCGTCATATCAAATTGCATACCGAAAATACCTTGAAAGAATCCGACTTTTTGGTTTCCGGTACGGTTGAGTTTATAGACCCTGAAGGGAAGGAAATAGTCGTCCATGTGAAACTGTCCGAGGATGTGAATCTCAGGGTAATGGTTCCCTTTCATTATTCCGTGAAAGAACAGGATAAGGTGTGGATAGAACTGGAACAGAACCATATTAAAATTTTTCTCAAGGATACGGGGGAGGCTGTATTGGTATGAGCAAAAACTTTATAACGACACACGAAGGAAAATTCCGCATCCTCCTGACGGTTAAAGCGCAACAGTGGATAGATACCATAGCTATAGTAGCGGCGCTGGTGGGTATTGTCTTCATGGGGCAACCCTATACCCCTGCTCTCTTTACCGTGGGTTTTTGGATGATGGCCTTGGGAGGGCTTTTTTATATATGGACTACATTTTTACCGAAGAGAGATCATTCGTTTGTCCTCTCGCTGCGGGTATTTGGCGCCCTTTGTGGTGTCTTACTGGCAGTGATATATCTCAGCCAGTACCTGGCACCGGTATTTTTAGGGGTATCACCAGCAGATACCGTAAGACCTCCTGGTCCGCCGCAGATTCCAGGCATTGATTTTTGATTATGCGTGAATGCGTAAGTGCGGAGAAGGGTAGAAGGGAGGACCGTGAGGAGTGAGGAGTAAGGGGTGAGGGGTAAAAGATTTACTTTCGCCAGGCCACACCGCATTTTTGACCGTGAGTGGTTGTCCTTAATCCTCGATCCTCAACGCTAAACCCTCGACCGCCTTAAAGCCACTGGATTCCCATTTACCGCATACGGGAATGACACACAAGGGCATTGCTGATTTCAGATGTATGATTGTAGATTTAAAAATCTGACTTCTTACTTCTGCATTCCTACTTTACATGATTCCCTGTTCACTGCTGTTGACCTTACATGATATCGTGCATCCTACATCAAAAACATATCAAATAACATCATATTTACATCATATAAATGGCATAAATCCTTGACTCATATCAAAATAATACATATACTGGACAAAACAATGTCAGATGGAAGATGTCATGATTCCGGAAAAACGGCGCAGCAAAATTCTGAAACTTTTGAGCCAGAAAGATGTCTCTTCAGTTGATGAGTTTGTCGAAGCATTCGGGGTATCACGCATAACGGTGCAGCGGGATATCACGGCTCTTTCGAAGCAGGGTTTAGTTGAGAAAGTTCATGGGGGCGTTAAGCTCAAGAGAAGCGACCGGCGGTTATTCGAGACCTTGTTTGCACGGCGGCTGCAAAGAGAGCAGGAGAAAAAAGCGGAAATAGCCCGGCGAGCGGCCGATTATGTACAAAACCATTCCACAGTTTTTATCGATTCTTCTTCAACCTGTTACATTTTCGCTCAAGAAGTGTTCCGGCGCCAATGTACTGATCTGACAGTGCTTACCAATTCACCCGCTATTCTTTTTGAGTCTTTGAAGTATTCTCATGTCCGCCTGATTTCTACTGGAGGCGAGCTGCAGCAAAACTTCAACATGTTTTCCGGACACTGGGTAGTAGAGTTTTTGGAAAATGTGAATCTTGACCAAGCCTTTATTTCCGCGGCGGGTATTTCCAAATCACTGAAGCTTACCACATCCAACGCATATTTAGCAGAGATCCTGAAAGCGGTGTTTCACCAGTCAAAAAGCGTGAATGTGTTGGCTGACAGTACGAAATTTTTCAAATCAGCCATGCTTAATGTAGCCGAGCTTGCCCATTGCGACCGCTTGATTTCCGATGCGGGGCTCGCGGGCAAACTCCAGCCCTACAGGGAATTATTGACTACGGTGGAAATCCTATGTTGAGGAGAAAATAAAAAACCGGTATGCGCACCCACCAAGGAGGTGTTTGAATGGATATTACGTATATGACAACGGATGTCGTCGTTATCGGCGGCGGCGGAGCCGCTTGCCGGGCGGCTATCGAGGTTTCGGAAAAGGGTCTTGACTGCGTTATGGTAGACAAAGGAAGGCCCGGTCGATCCGGAGCCACCCCCTGTGCCCTGTGGAGCATCCAGGCACCTTTCGGTGCCCGGGGTCGGGATGAACGGGATTCTCCGGAACAGTTTTTCGAAGACATGGTTCGGGCAGGTCGCTTCATCGGTGAC
>SKXZ01000173.1 GCA_007128145.1 Candidatus Nitricultor lacus
AATGTCCCCTCTTCGACAAGAACGGTGGCAACCGGACCCTTTCCCCTGTCCAAGCGTGATTCTATAACAGTTCCCAAGGCAAAACCGTCCACTCGAGTGGTCAATTCCAGGAGGTCGGCCTGCAAAAGAACCATTTCGAGGAGTTCCTCAATACCTTTTTTTTGCAGGGCGGAAATATTGACGCAAATAACATCACCGCCCCAATCTTCGGGTATAACCCCGTGTTCGGAGAGTTGCTGTTTCACCCTATCCGGATTTGCTCCCATCTTATCGACTTTGTTTATTGCCACCAGAATGGTCACTTCAGCAGCTTTAGCGTGCTGGATAGCTTCCACGGTCTGCGGCATTACCCCGTCATCGGCCGCTACGACCAGAATAGCTATGTCCGTTACTTGAGCCCCCCGAGCTCTCATGGTTGTAAATGCTTCATGACCAGGTGTGTCAATAAAAGTAATTTTTCTTCCGGAAACATCTATTTGGTAAGCTCCAATTTTCTGGGTAATACCACCAACTTCCGAAGCAGCCACGCGAGATTGCCTGATCCCATCCAACAGCGTTGTTTTACCGTGATCTACATGACCGAGTATAGCAACCACGGGAGGGCGAGGCTTTATCTGGGCCAATAGGGATTGAACTGCTTTTTCTCGTAACCCGTCTTTCCACTCAACTTCCCAACCACGTGAGCGGACCAGTCTTTCCAGCACAAGGGGTGGGAGAGGTTTGGTTGTCTCAAATACCACGTATTTGTCGGCCAAATCATTCACTAGTTCTTCCAGGGATATGTCAAGTAATCGTGGTATCTCTTTCAGGGGAGGGAGCTCTTGAATGGACAGAGTGCGCTGTTTACGCCTTTGTGTCTCCTCCTCTTTCTGCTTTTGAAATTGTACTTCGTCCCGTAGAAGTTCAATAAGGTCTTCGTCTATTCCGCTCATATGGTTTTTTACATCGGCTCCTAGCCCTCGTAACATTTCTATCACTTCATGGGTGGGCATTCCCAATTGTTCCGCAATTTTATATATCCGAATCTTTGCCATATTCGACCTCCTCCCGTTTGAAATTTGTAACCCGAAGAAGTTCTTCTTGCAGGTTTTTGACCTCCGTCTTCCCCAGGGTACTTTTCAGGGCTGAAGAAAGTGTTTTTTGAGTTATTTTTTCTATACAAGCAGTGTCCGGGCACACATATGTACCTCGACCTGATTTCTTTCCAGTTGGGTCTATTTCAATTTTCCCCTCAGGTGTGCGAATGATACGAATCATGGCCTTTTTTTCTTGACGGCTTCTACAACTTAAGCATAGTCTAACAGGTATTTTCTTCCTTCTGGCCACTTCTCTCACTCGCCTCTCTCTGTGGATTCCATCCTTTAATATCAATTTTCCAGCTTGTTAATCTGGCAGCCAATCGAGCATTTTGCCCTTCTTTCCCTATAGCCAGAGAAAGCTGATCTTCCGGAACGTAAATCTTGGCCACCCTAGTTTCTTCCTCAAGCTCAACGAGCGCTACCCTGGCAGGGCTTAACGCATCAGCGATAAATATCCTGGGATCTTCGTTCCACCGGATAATATCGATTTTTTCACCTCTCAGTTCATCAGTTATGTGCCGAACTCTGGCTCCCTTGTTTCCTATGCAGGAACCTACAGGGTCAATTTTTTCATCCCTGCTTTCCACCGCGATTTTCGTTCTTGTCCCCGGTTCCCTGGCAAGTGCCTTGATGTCGACAAATCCCTCTTGTACTTCGGGAACCTCCAGTTCAAACAAGCGCTTCACCAGGCCGGGGTGAGTACGGGAAAGAACGATATGAGGCCCTTTTGAAGTTTTTCGAACTTCCACTATATAAAATTTCATTCTTGATCCGATACGGTAATTTTCAGAGTGTACCTGTTCATGTGGTGGCAATTGAGCTTCTGTACGTTCTAAATCAACAATAATGCTACGCCCCTCTTTTCTGTTAATAATACCGGTGACTATATCTTCTTCACGGTCAGAAAATTCGTCAAAAACCATTGTACGTTCCGCTTCCCTGATTCTTTGCATGATGACTTGTGTTGCTGTCTGTGCCGAAATACGACCAAAATTTTGTGGAGTTACTTCTACCTCAACTTCATCTCCTATATTACTTGTAGAAAATAATCGCGAGGCTTCCGCTCTGTTTATTTCCACGGCGGAATCCTTCACTTCATCAACCACTGTTTTCTTTGCAAAAACGCGCACTTGGCCTGTATCGGGATCCAAAGCTACCGATACCCCTTTGTGGGAAGTCCGAAAATTTTTCCTATAAGCGGAAAGAAGGGCGGCCTCAACTGCCTGCGTAAGGGTATCACGTGGTATACCCTTCATTCTTTCTATCTGCTCTATGGCGTTTATGATATCCTTGCTCATTCGGAACCTCCCAAACAGACATTTCCTTGTCTATTGAAAAAGCGGACACATGCTCTCATTTTCTTCTATTTCTACTCAATACAAAATCAAGGGGACGAATCCCAAACTACATAGGGCCCCGCCCCCTTACGATAGAAGAGTATCTAAACCTTTCCCGAATAAACAGCAAAGAGTGGGTGCAACCCACTCTTTGCTGTTTATCATCCTTTCTCAACAAAAAGCTGAATAATCAAGTATCCATTTTTTCCCTCGATACAACAACATTCATTTCAAAAGATGCATAATATTTTAACTCAAAACAGGTTGCAATGCAAACAACCCACGTTTTTACAAATGCCGATCTCGGTGCTATGAATGAAAAGGAATGAACATCTCGTATTATTCAAAAATATTCCTGGAAAATATTTTCACTCCACCAATAGAAGACGGTAAAACCCTCTCTTTCCTACTTTGAGAGAATCCCCATTTTGTATTTCCACCTCGAGTTCCGGATCTGAGATGCGTTGGTTGCATAGGGTCACTCCTCCCTGTTGTACCAGCCTTCTGGCTTCGCTGTTCGATGACGGAATACCGGTCATCTTCAGGAGCTTTACGATCCATATTTTCCCGTCTTCAAGCTGGTTCATATTGATTACTACTTCACGGGCACCATCGGGCGTCTCGGATTGTACAAATGCTTTCTCAAAATCTCGATCCGCTTGCCGGGCTTTGTCTTCCCCATAAAACATTTTCACAATTGTATAGGCTAAGCGTTTTTTCCATTCCCGCGGATGAAGTATGCCTTTCTCTGTTTCATTTTTCATCTTGTAAATTTCATTTTCAGGAACATCCGTAAGCAGGAGGAAGTACTTTTCAATGAGGAAGTCGGGAACAGTCATTGTCTTATGGAACACCTCAAACGGCGGTTCGTTGACTCCGATATAGTTCCCCAGACTTTTACTCATTTTTTCGACACCGTCCGTTCCTTCCAGGAGAGGCATGAGGATAACAACTTGAGGTTCTTGTCCAAAATCCCTTTGCATATCCCTCCCCATCAGAAGGTTAAATCTCTGATCGGTGCCGCCCAGTTCTACATCGGCACGCAACGATACAGAATCATACGCTTGCATTACGGGATATAAAAATTCATGGAGACCAACTGGTTTTCCTGTTTTTATGCGCTCGCCAAAGTCTTCTCGTTCAATCATTCTCGCTACCGTAAAATGTGACATCATGACGACAAGGTCCGCAAGGGTGATATCTTTCAACCATGAACTGTTAAACTCAACCCGTGTTTTCTCCGGGTCCAGGATGCGGTTCACCTGTTCAGCATACGTTCGAGCGTTACAAAGCACCTCTTCTTCGCTAAGCTGGCGCCGAGATTCCTTTTTACCGGTAGGATCACCTATACGACCGGTAAAATCCCCTATGAGAAAGACAACTTCGTGACCTAAGTCTTGGAATTGCCGTAGTTTTCGCAAGGTAACCGTATGTCCCAAATGTATGTCGGGGGCACTGGGATCGAATCCTTCCTTTACCACCAGGGGCTTCCCTTCCCGGTAAAAACTTGAGATTTTTTTTTCTAAATCCTGAGGACTGATCATTTCCTCTACACCTCTTAACAATGCTTCTACGTCTTTTGCCGCTTGTGTATGATGATTCAATGAACCTCACTCCTTCTTTGCTCAAAGGAAGATCAATTTCACTTCCTGTTATTTCCATATCTAAGCATTTTTTTCTGCACCAACCGCAGAAGAGGATAGCCGATTCCAAAACAAGCAATACCCTGTCCAATCATAATGAAAATAACTGTGTACCAATATGGAACCTCAAAAATATAAGAAAGGTATATGGATACACCAAATGAATTAAAAAGCACCGGTGGAATTGGAGCCATCCAGGACCGAGTTACCCTGGTCGTTACAAGGCCAGCTGAAAGAGTTATAATCGGCCCTAACGTTATATCCCATAACCCAAGTCCTCCGGCAAGGTTCGCGAAAAAACATCCGATGGCCAAACCCCAGGTAATTTCCGGAAAGAGGAATGGAAAAACGGTGAGAGCTTCTGAAACTCTTACCTGAATTGGGCCGTAGGAAATAGCGTGAAAGGGTGGAAGAACGGTAAGTACGACATAAAGAGATCCAAAAAGCGCTATACGGGTCATTGTAGTCGTCACTTTCCCGAGAACCTCCCTCCACGAAAATTATTGTTATATTATAGAATATTCTTCCCATCCTTTGTAATTTCAAGGAGAGGGGAATGATTTATCATTTATTGTGTTTTTTTCTTTGTCGGGTGATTTCATAATAAGCTCATGATAAGAAAACAAAATAACAACAAAAAAAAGAATAATGGTAAAGGGAAACGTGCAATCCGTAAACGGGGTTTGTCTCCGTATCTAAAATGGTTGAGCGCTGGTTTTTTTATTGGAATAGTTGCGATAGGGTTCCTTTTCGCTTTCATTGGGGAAGACATTGAAGCAATAACTGGCCAGCTGGACTATTTTCGACCTTCATTCACCACCCGGATATACGATGTTAACGGCCGCCTCATTGACGAGCTCTTTACCGAAAATCGCGAACATATCGAACTTAACCAAGTCCCACCATTATTGAAAGCCGCTTTTATTGCCAGTGAAGATCAGTATTTTTATGACCACGCTGGTATTGACCCTTCCGGTATCGCACGTGCGCTCTGGCAGGACATCATACACTGGGAAATCGTTGAAGGTGCGAGCACCATTACTCAACAACTATCCCGTAATCTTTTCCTTACTCATCGCCGCACTGTTACTCGAAAAATCCAGGAAACAATCCTTGCTTTCATGCTTGAAAAAGAAAACACCAAAGATGAAATTCTGGAATCCTACCTCAATCAGATATATTTCGGACACGGAGCTTACGGGGTGAAGACAGCCGCTCAAATATACTTTGGCAAAAATGTGGATTCTTTGAACCTGGCTGAAATGGCTATCTTGGTTGGAATTCCTCGTTCACCGAACAACTTTTCTCCATATACAAACTTTGAGAGAGCCAAGCAACAGCAAGCCCGTGTACTAAGGCGCCTCTATGAATCAGGCCATATTAGCGCCGAGGAGATGGAAGATGCACTTGAAACTCCTATTGTTCTTACGGGTTTACAAAAAAGGCCGCAAGAATATCCATATTTTGTTGATCATGTCTTGAAGGAACTGTTGGCTGAATTTGATGAAGAGATGGTATTCAGCGGTGGGCTGAAGGTATACACAACCCTGGATAAGGAACTGCAAAACACAGCCTACCACGTTTTTGCT
>SKXZ01000153.1 GCA_007128145.1 Candidatus Nitricultor lacus
GTTCAGAGGTATCACCATCATCGGGAAAGCCGGCTGGGGATAAAAAGCGGAATGGCCGAATCAAAGTAAGTTCTTGCAACGCAGGGTAGTATGGTTTGTGGAAGATTATTCTAAAAGTATACTCGTCGATTACTTCCGTGTCTTTTATTTGCCTCACTATTTCCATCCAGCTGTGGCGTGCACGGTTGTTCAAAACAGCGTCAAAATTCATTTTTACAACTTCTGCATTGAATGGAATTCCATCGGAAAACACGACGTCTCTCCGAAGATGAAAAGTAAGCTTTCTCCCATCTTCGGAGATTTCCCAGTGTTCTGCAAGGTGAGGTTGAAGAGTGCCATCGATTTCATATCTGACGAGAGGTTCATACACCATGGCCTGAGCGAACATCTGGTTTGGAGAATAGAGGTGGGGGTTGAGATCGCCCATATCCCGGGGCCAGGATAGTTTTATAATTTTCTCATCTCCTTGCGGATACTCAGGTGAAGACGCTGCGTTACCTTGTGAGAACAATGTCAGCGTAATCATGAAGCCAATGCATAAAAACGCTGTGATGCCTATATTCTTGTTTTTATACATACCAGTAGCTCCTTTGGATTTTCAATGACGTCTGCAAGCTCCACACAACCCATAGATGACCAGATGTTTGAGGTCAGGTTGAAAATCAAGCTTACTCAGTAATATCTTATGAAGAGGGGTCAACATGTTTTCTTCACCCTCTATGATTTTGCCACAATTGCGGCAAGCAAAATGATGATGATGTCCACTATCTTCATGGTGATAGACAAATTTTCCTTCGAGTTTGCTCTTGACCACCAATTCCAACTCCACGAGGAGTTCAAGAGTCCTATAAACAGTTGATATATTGACATCCGGAGCAATTGCGTGAATTTTATTTACAATATCTTCAGCAGTGAGATGTGTGGGTGATGTGTGCAACAATTCCAGCACCATTCTACGCTGTGGTGTTAGCTTGTAGCCTTTCGCTTTAAGAGTTTTATCGCAACTCATTGTATATGCACCTGTTTGCAATTGTATCTACCTGCAGTGATATTTGTCAAGAGAGAGCAGGGTTTTTCCTGACCGGTGTTTCTTATACTTATATTTTCTCATCATGACATCACATGCAGGGTATAGTTGTCCAGATACTTTATACATCGTGAGAAATTTGGTAGCATTGTTCTTAATACTGAATCATTATCATTAAAAAACTTTACTTCAAAGATCAATACCAAGTGATCGAGAAGGTGATAGTTGATGGATGCCAAGTGTCCAGGACAAGATTGGCGTTTTATTAAACCGGAAAAAGTGGTCGAAGTCACCTGTATCTCCTGTGGGGAAGGAGTCGAGCTTTGGCCCGACGAAATGGCAAGGCATTGTCCTCAATGCAGACAATTGGTTGCCAACCCTAACTTCGATTTGGGATGTATTGAATGGTGTGCTCAGTCAGAAGAGTGCCTGGCGCGTATGAACCGCTCGAAGAATGAAACAACTGCTCCGCTGCGAAAAGAAATACATCGCATCCTCAAACAGATACCCGGGATTTCAAAACAGGAAGTGAAGCATGCTGAAGAGGTTCTCCAGATTGCAGAACTCATAGGTCGGAAGGAAAAGGTTGATCCAATTATTCTTATCCCGGCGGCACTGCTTCATGAGGTAGAAAAAAGAGGGAACACCTCTTCTGCCTATAAACACAATGCAGATATCCCTATATACACAAACAGCATCAAGATTATTGATGAAATTATTCAAAAATTGAATTTCCCCTCTAAAAAGGCAAAAGCAGTTATACATGCCATAGAAAGTTACCGCAAAAGGACATCTTGTGAAGATGTGCATTCGAAAATATTAGCTGATGCACACTTGATTCTTTCACTGAAGACTCTTCCTCTTCAGGAAGCATACCAAGAACTCGAAAAAAAAGCTTTGACTAAGACAGGTTGTACGGTCGGGAAGAAATGGTTGATATAAAAATAAGTATGATTATATATTAAGTAAACTTAAACAAGAAATGTATAAAAAATTCTTCATTAGAAAGAGGGCGAAATATCCATGGATTATCCTCCAGGATTTACAAATATGCTTCATTATGGCCTGGTTGAGGCCTTATTGGGCCGGCGTTCTAGACGTTTTTTTGCCGGAGGTGAAATACCAGACGGTGTTTTTACGTATACATCAATGCATAAACCATATCCATTGAGTGAACTTGAAAAAATGCTCATCGTCTCTGCGTGCGGAGGGAACACAACATGGCACAATATGATTTACCGTGCTGCACGCTATGCACCATATCTATCAAATTATGCAGGTGCAGCAGGGGGAAGAGTTTTCCCTTCTGCTGCTGGATTTCATACCAGTCAAATATTTTTCACTGATGATGGTGGTGTATATATCCTGGATATGCGTGATGCACCTGCATTTTCTGAAAGACTTGATGATGGTTCTTTGAGTGTAGAAGAATTCATATTATAAGCCTGGTTCCTATTTAAGAACTCATGCTGAACATATGAGGCAGTGGCATCAAGGGGAATATCAAGCCTAAAAGATGACAATTAGAGATGACACCTATAATAGAAATTCTCTTATACTTGCCTGAAAGATATGCTGCTGGTATGCTGAATGAATGAAAAAGCATCCTCTCTTTACCTTTACTATCCGAGAGACGGATACAATAATTTGGAGGTGTGGTCATGGCATACGTTGAGACACTGGGTGACATACCAAAAAAGATGAAAGCAGTGGTGGATTATAAGCCAGGTGATTTCCGGTTGGAAGAGGTTGATGTGCCGGAAGTCGGCCCTGAAGAAGTTCTCCTGAAGATCGGCGGGTGTGGAATATGTGCTGGAGATGTCAAAGCGTATCACGGAGCGGCGAGGATTTGGGGAGGAAATGGTCAGCCGGCATATATCGAGCCTCCGGTTATCCCAGGCCATGAGTTCTATGGCCAAGTGGTCGCCCTCGGGGAGGGAGCTTCAGAAAAACATGGTTTGCAGGTCGGTGACTGGGCGGTTTCCGAACAGATTGTCCCCTGTGGGAAATGCCGTTTTTGTTTGCGAGGGGAATACTGGATGTGTGAGCCGCATGCGATTTTCGGTTTCAAAAAGGATATCGCTGACGGCGGTTTCGCGGAATATCTCCGCCTTAATGCCAATACTCGCAACTATAAACTGCCTGAAGGATTTCCCCTGCAATTGGCTCCTTACGTGGAACCACTGGGATGTGGCATACACGCTGTAGATCGGGGAAATATCCAGCTCGATGATGTGGTGGTTATCGCCGGAATGGGCCCTTTGGGTCTGGGGATGCTTCAGACCGCCCGCTTGAAGAATCCGCAGCTGCTCATCGCCGTGGATGTGAAAGAAAACCGTCTTGCCCTGGCAAAGGAGCTGGGAGCGGATATGGTGATCAACCCAGCGAAAGAAGATGTAGAAAAACGTATCAAATCTCTTACCGATGGTTACGGATGTGATGTGTATATTCAAGCAAGCGGTCATACCAAGGCGACCATCCAGGGCTTACAGTGCTTGAGGAGGTTGGGCCGTTTTGTTGAGTTCAGCGTGTATACCGAACCGGTGACCGTGGATTGGAGCATCATTGGAGATGTCAAGGAGTTGGATGTTTTAGGAGCGCACCTCAGCCCCTATACCTATCCCGCGGCTATTCGCTTCCTGCAGGAAGGACTGGTGAAGGCTGATCATATTATCACAAAAGAACTGCCTCTTTCCGAGTTTAAGCAGGGTCTCGAACTCATGGAGAAAGGGGAGGATGACATCAAAGTTGTTCTGGTACCTTAATAACTAATATGCTCAAATACAGTGGATGCCTATCGTAAAGTAGGAGTAGGTATCCACTGTATTTGAGTTTGCTTGCTTTTTATTTATGAACTTCATATATGGCCGCATTTTTTCCTGTGTCTATCAGATCCCCAGAGGTCCGGTATGGGTACCGATCTTCCTTCCATTAAAGAAAGATAGAGAGCGCTGTTAATGAAGCCAATATGGGTGAATGCCTGGGGAAAGTTACCCAGAAACTCTCCTGTATCTGCATCAAGTTGTTCCGGGTAGAGATATACATGATTTGCTTTTCCAACCATATTCTCGAAAATTTCCATCGCTTCATCCATCCGTTTGGATAAAGCCAAAACATCAACCATCCAGAAGGTACAGATACCGAATGTTCCCTCATGACCACTCAGGCCGTCCTCAGAGAGGTATCGGTACACCATTCCGTTGTGTGTGAGCCTTTCTAAAGTACGGTTTATGGTTCCCTGTATCCGGGGATCGTCAAAGGGAAGGAACTCGACAAGGGGTATTAAGAGATTGGCTGCATCGAGTTCGTGGGAACCAAAGGATTGGACAAAAGATCCGATTTCCGGATTATATCCTTCGGTAAGTATGAGATCCCGCAAACTATCTCGGGATTTTTCCCATTGCGTGACATTTCCCGGGAGATTGTAATGGCGAGCAAGCAGGACGGCCTTGTCCAGAGCAACCCATACCATGAGTTTTGAGTAGACAAAGTGGCGAGGTTCTGTGCGGACTTCCCAGATACCATAATCAGGTTCCTGCCATACGGAACATGCCCGGTCAGCAAGATGGGCTAAAAAATTCCAGAGGGAAGGATTCAGGGGTCTTCTCATTTTCCACAGGTGATAAGCGGAGTTCATGAGCTCTCCATAGACATCTAACTGGATTTGATCACTGGCTCCGTTTCCTATGCGTACGGGTTGTGATTGCCGGTACCCCTCCAGGTGTGAAAGTTCCTGTTCGGTAAGATCAGTTTCTCCATGTAAACCGTACATGATGTGGGGGAGCCAATCTGTATCACAACCTCTACGGGAAACGAGTTCCGCCCATATGAGGAAATCGGATACCTCAGAAGAGTGTCCCAGGGAATTCAATGCTTGAGCGGTGAGAGAAGAATCGCGAATCCAAGCGTAACGGTAATCCCAGTTACGTTCTCCTCCAATTGACTCGGGAAGTGATGTGGTTGGGGCTGCGGCTATCGCGCCGGTGTCAGCATGAATAAGGAGCTTGAGCGCAAGTTCGGAGCGGATGACCTGCTTGCTCCAGCGATCCGCCCAAGCCCTGTCACCGGTGGCTTCATCTTTTTCTACCCATTTTTTCCAGGTAGCGGCTGTCTCGACTAACAATGACCTTCCTGCTTCAGTCGACAAGTGAGCGGTGTCGGCATCCCAGCGGGTGCATATAACCTTCTCTTCTCCGGGGGCTAAGGTTATAACGGTATGAACAGAGGGGCCGTAATCATCGCTCACCACACGTGCATTTGCGGGGAGTCCTCCGAGAGCAAGTCTTTCTCCTTGATTGCCAATCGAAAGAAAACCGGAATGCGTTTTTTCAATTCTCACAGGGGATCGAGCATAATCAAAACGTGGAGACCAATTGATTTCCACTTCTATAGATCCACCTTCAGCTCGAAGAAGGCGAATAAGTTCACAGGGGGCGGTTGAATTTCCCTTTCCATCGATGTTGCCCGCCAGGGGAAAAAAGTCTGTTACTGTCAAGGCTCCGTTGGAAGTGGTGAATATTGTTTCCAGTATATTGGTATGTTCCAGGTAACGTTGTTCTCCCCTTGCATGGTCAGCCGGACAGATACGGAAGCTGCCTCCCCTGTGTTGATCAAGAATTGAAGCGAACACGCTGGGCCGATCAAGATGAGGAAAGCAGCACCAGTCGATTGATCCATCTTTGCCTACCAGAGCCAGAGAACGCAAATTTCCAATAGCTCCGTATTCACTGATTTTTTTATAATGAGATTTCTGGCCGTGGCCCAATGCATACACCCCCGAACATTTTTCTTGTTCATTATTTTTCTTTTCGAGATATTTTCTTTTTACTTTTACCGGTGTTGAGCGGCGGTTCCAGGCGGTAACGAAGGATCCACCACACAAAAAGGAGTATGGGAGGAGTTGTGACCTGTACCATGGTAAGCGCACCCAAACCCCACTCGTGACTTACAAAAAGGGGAATCACAATCGGCATCTCACGTATGGTTTCTTCTACTCCACCTCGCAGTATCTGGTGATAAAAAACGAATGACCAAAATTGATACCCCACCGGATAGGGTTTATTTTCCAAATAAAAGAATCTGATCAACATAAAGATAGCGATACAGGCTGCTATGAGTTGGGCGGGCCAGCGCCCGAAATCCCACTGTGTAAGGCGCCCGATATTTTCCTGGTTCACGATGTTTGCAAAACGGATTAACGTATAACCGAGAGCGATGCCAGGGACACATAAATCAGCTACCAGATTGAAGGAAACCCTGATACGGTAGCGCAGGTACCACAGGGCGGTAAGCACTCCACCTGCCAGACCCCCATGCCAGGCCAGTCCGCCGTGATCAACACGGAGAACTTCCACCGGGTTTTCCAAAAACCAGGAAGGGTAATTGGCCGCTACAAATACTAACCGGGCTCCCACAACCCCCCCAACAACCGTAAGAAGAGCCATGGTCAAGAGCTGTTCTTCTTTGAGTCCCCTTGTTCTCCCTTTGTTGATGAGATACATTATGCCAACCAGTATAGAAGCCGCCATGGCCAAACCATACCAGCGAACAACTAAAGGACCGATGGTAAAAGCCACCGGATCGATGTGGGCATTTCCCATAACTGCATACGCTCGCTTTCTTTTAGAGTATAGGCTTTGTCGTAAAGATCAATGATCCCATACATAAAAAATTCAACACTTATGATTCACCTATTGTACCAGAAGATTTTTTTGCGAAACAGATCAGCTTTTTCCTTTCTCTCTTCCCTTGACAAAGGAGAAGGACTGATGATACCTTTAGTGCAACTTTTTACAAACTACTTTAAAAAGGGGAGGGTTAACGTTGAAGCGATTTGTGTGTTATCTGTTAGCCTTGATGTTGGTATTGTCTTTTTCCGTGACAGTTTCTGCTCAGGAGACGGTCAAATTCGGAGCTAATCTCGAAATGACCGGTGCGGTTGCAGCATATGGGCAGATGATCTGGGAGGGCGCGAACTTGGCTCAGGAAATGGTCCCTGAGGTTTTAGGGATGCCGGTTGAATTTGTTTTGGTTGATAACAAAAGCGACCGCGTGGAAACCGCCAATGCGCAAACCAGGCTGATTGACCGCGACCAAGTAGTCGCGATCCTGGGTCCTGCCACCAGTGGGAACATGCTGGCAGCCGGTCCCATATCCGATGAAAACCAGGTACCGGTTATATCTGCAACGGCAACCCTCCCGATAGTTACCGAGGGCCGTGAATATGTATTCCGGGCATGTTTCCTGGATCCTTACCAGGCTGCTGCCGCTGCACAGTTTGCCATAGAAGAAATGGGTGCTCAAACCGTAGCGGTTTTTCCCGATATTGCTCAGGACTATTGCATAGGGCTTGCAAATTATTTCAAGGAAGCCTTCACCGAGCGGGGTGGTACCATAGTGGCAGAACAGTTTTGCCGTACCGGGGATCAGGACTTTTCCGCACAGCTAACCACCATTATGGCAGCAAACCCGGATCTGCTCTATATTCCGAACTACTACACCGAGACTGCTCTTATCGTTCGTCAAGCCAGGGACCTCGGGTATGAAGGAATGGTCTTGGGAGCCGACGGTATCGACGTTCCGGAGTTAGTTGATGTAGGCGGTGCAGCGGTTAATGGCATTTATTTTACCGCTCATGCGGATACAACAACAGCACTTACCGAAGTTGGCCAGGAGTATTTTGATTTGTATCGAGAGAAATACGGCCGGGAACCGGCGGTTTTCGGTGCCCTTGCAGCTGATGCGTACCTGATGGTTATCAATGCTATTGAACGGGCGGGTTCGCTTGATCCTGTTGCTATTCGCAATGAACTTGAGGCGACAGAGAATCTCGAAGTGGTTACCGGAACAGTGACCGTTACCGCAGGTAATATCACCAAACCGGTGGTTGTCAAGCAAGTAGTTGAAGGCAACTATGAATTTGTGACGGCAATATCACCTGAATAAATGCAGTTTGTATCATTACAAGAGAGATTGTTTCTGAATGGGCCGGGTAAAACCCGGCCCATCTTCTGACAAAGGGTACAATATGACACTGGTCACATTTTTCCAACAGTTGCTGAATGGAGTATCACTGGGGAGCCTTTATTCCCTCCTTGCTATCGGCTATACACTGGTTTATGGAATTCTTGGTCTCATCAATTTTGCCCACAGTGACGTGTTTATGCTGGGGACATATTTTACTTTTTTTGTCATCGGTATTTTTGTTTTGCCTTGGTGGTTATCGGTAGTGATCGCCATGGGGCTATGCGCTTTAGTGGGGATGACCATAGAGCGAGTTGCCTATAGGCCTCTGCGAAGCGCCCCCCGTATTTCTGCTTTGATTACTGCGGTGGGAGTATCGTTTTTTATTCAGAACCTGGGTCTGGTGACGGTCGGTGCACGCCCCAAGGGCTTCCCCAGGCCGGAGTTGATGGAAAACGTTTATTCCCTGTTCGGTATCCGTATCCAGGGAGTGGTTGTGTGGGTACCCATCATAAGCGGAGTCATTCTTCTTTTCCTTCTGTATATAATATATCGCACTAAAACTGGGATGGCTATGCGAGCCGTAGCCAAGGACATGGAAGCCACTCGACTCATGGGAGTGAATGTAGACCGGATAATTCTGTATACATTTGCCCTGGGTTCAGCGATTGCGGCTGCTGGAGGTGCTATGTGGGCCGCCAGGTACCCGCAGATTAACCCCCTGATGGGGATTTTCCCTGGTTGGAAAGCGTTTACAGCTGCTGTGGTGGGAGGTATCGGTAACGTCGTGGGTGCCATGATTGGCGGCATGATTATTGGTATTGCGGAAATAATGATTCCTGCTGCTTTCCCTGGATTAACCGGTTATCGAGATGCCTTCGTTTTTGCCATTCTCATTGGCTTTTTACTGATCAAACCAAGTGGCATACTCGGTGAAGCACAGAAAGAGAAAGTGTAGAGAATGGAGAGAAAGAACACCACACGCCGTGATATGATTTTGACTGGCATGCTGCTCGTGCTGCTGATGATTGGAGTGGCACTGGCTAATCGGTACTTATCATCGTACTTGGTCCGGGTTCTCAATACTGCGTGTATCTATGTTGTAGCCGCGGTAGGATATAACCTTATTAATGGAATCACAGGACAGTTTTCACTCGGACCTAACGGATTTATGGCCATTGGCGGCTACACTGTAGCGATATTGATGCTTCCCCTGGCTGAAAAAGAAGCCGTGTATTTTATCTATCCCCTCATGTGGCCCTTTAACAGCTTCAGCTTTCCTCCTTCCATGTTTGTGGTGGCTCTGTTCGCGGGTGGGGTCATGGCGGCCCTGGCTGCGTTGGTTATCGGAATTCCTACCCTGAGGCTCAGGGGTGATTATCTTGCTATTGCCACTTTTGGATTCGGGGAGATTATTTTTATCATTGCCAATAACTGGATAAGCCTCACCAACGGTGCATTGGGTATCAAGGGGATTCCACAATATACGAATTTATGGTGGACGGCCGGGCTTGCCTTTGCCACCGTGTATTTTGTGAAAAGCCTGGTGAACTCAAGCTATGGGAGAGCCATGAAAGCCATTCGGGAGAACGAAGTTGCCGCCGCCGCCATGGGTGTGGACCTCTTGCGCAACAAACTCTTGGCTTTTGTTTTGAGTGGTTTTTTAGCCGGAGTCGCAGGTGGACTTTTTGTCACTCTTATCAGTACTGTTTCTCCTACCCTATTTACTTTCGCTATGACTTTTAATTTACTTATCATTATTGTTCTTGGGGGGTTAGGGAGTATTACTGGTGCCACAATAACTGCGGTTATTTTTGCCTTTTTGCAGGAGATATTGCGTGAAGTAGAGGCACCGATGACTATCGGACCCTGGCATTTGCCGGGTATACCAGGAATGAGGATGGTTGTTTTTTCCGCCCTGCTCGTAGCACTTATGATATTTTATCGCCGAGGTCTTTTCGGTAGATGGGAGATATCCTGGCAGCAGGTTATCAGTTGGTTGAAGAGGGAGAGAATACAACATGAATAATGCCTCCAATACATTGTTATCGCTGCAGGGATTGACCATGGTATTTGGAGGACTGGTGGCTGTTAATGATTTTAACCTTGATTTGCATGACGGCGACCTGGTTGGACTTATAGGTCCGAACGGAGCGGGGAAAACTACTGTTTTTAACATGATCAGTGGACAGTATATCCCAACCAAGGGAAAGGTGATATTCGACGGACAAGAGGTACAAAGACTCATGCCCAATGTTATTACGGGTTTAGGTATTGCCCGCACGTTTCAGAATATACGTTTGTTTGGAAATCTGAGTGTACTTGACAATATCATGGTCTCTTTTCATGGCAAACTCAAGGCGAGCTTTATTGCGGCGATGATCGGAACCCCGGGATACCTGAGCACCGAAAGGGATCTCCGAGAAGAAGCCTACAGTCTCTTGGAAGCGGTAGAACTCAGTGATGTGGCTTATGAGGATGCACAATCTCTTCCCTATGGAAAACAGAGAAGGTTGGAGATAGCGCGAGCTCTGGCAACCCACCCCAAACTTTTGCTTTTAGATGAACCGGCTGCAGGGATGAACCCCTATGAAACCTTGCATTTAATGCGATTTATTCAGCGTATCAGAAAAGATTTTAATGTGACGATTCTCCTCATAGAACATGATATGAAAGTAGTTATGGGTATATGTGAGCGGGTCCTGGTAATGGATTTCGGAATCCAAATCGCCGATGGAACTCCGGATAAGATTCGTAATGACCCTAAGGTTATTGAGGCTTACCTGGGGGTGGATGAATAATGAGTGAAAACGGCGTTGTTTTAAGACTCGAGGATCTCCACGTGTACTATGGTGGTATCCATGCCTTGAAAGGGATAAACTTTGAGGTGCCCGCTGGAAAAATTATCGCTCTGATCGGTGCAAACGGTGCGGGGAAAAGCACTACGTTGCGTTCTATAGCGGGATTGGTCCGGCCACGTCGAGGGAAAATCCAGTTTTTGGGCCGGGATATCACGGGACTTCCGGCACATGATATTGTGAAAAACGGAATTGCAATGGTGCCAGAAGGACGTCGCATATTTCCCAACCTGACGGTTATGGAAAATTTGGCACTGGGGCATTACATCCGCATGGATGCAGAGGGAATTCGCCGGGATCTTGAATGGGTTTATACAATATTTCCCCGCTTGAAGGAACGTTCCTGGCAAAGGGGAGGAACGCTCTCTGGGGGGGAACAGCAGATGCTTGCAGTCGCGAGAGCGTTAATGTCCAATCCGAAACTGTTGATGATGGATGAGCCGTCTTTGGGATTGGCACCTTTATTGGTAAAAGAGATATTTAATGTTATAAGTGAGATTAACAGGCGGGGAACAACAATACTTCTTATTGAGCAAAACGCCAAAGCCGCTCTCGAAGTCGCTCAGCATGGGTATGTGCTCGAAACAGGGAAAGTGACATTGGATGGAGAAGGCAAGGCGTTACTTAATGACGAGAAAGTCCGTAAAGCCTATCTGGGTGAGGAATAAATACAGATAAACTCATGTTATAATAGGTATTATGTTAATGTATAAAACTCCAATACGTAAATATATACACCGCATTCTTTTCTTAGCTGCTCTTATTGTAATGTTGTGCTCAGCGCTCCTCTCTTCTTCTGTTGCTCAACAACAAAAAGTGTTTTGGGTTCCCTTGAAAGATGTACCCGATGTTGGAGCGGTGGAGTGGGGATTGGCGAGTTTCGTTCACCGGGCTCTCCAGGAAGCGGAAAGGGAGGGAGCTCAAGCCATTGTATTTGAAATAGATACATTCGGTGGCCGGGTGGACGCCATGCTTTTCATGCAGGACCTCATTCTGAAATCTCCTTTGCGTTCGGTGGCCTTTGTCAATTCAAAAGCTTGGTCGGCGGGGGTATTCCTAGCTCTTTCCTGTGAGACTATCGCTATGGCCCCGGATGGAACTGTGGGGGCGGCAGAGCCGCGGGGAGGAGGCCAGGAGGACGCGGTTAGTCCAGATCCTAAAATTGTCTCGGCTATCAGAGCGCAGATTGAGGCATTGGCTGAAGCACGGGGCAGGGACCCTTTGCTTTTCGCTGCCATGGTGGACAGGACTATAGTCATTGAAGACCTGGTGGGTGAGGGAGAACTTCTCACTCTTACCGCTTCACGAGCGCTAGAACGCGGGGCGGCTGATTTTATCGCTCGCAACAGGCAGGAAGTTCTGGAACAGGCCGGCCTGGAGGACATGATGGTAGTTGATATGGAGCCTTCCTGGTCGGAAAGCCTGGCTCGTTTTCTCACTCACCCGACTGTTATTCCTTTACTCCTTCTCATCGCGTTTGGCGGGATATTTATGGAGATTATGACCCCCGGTTTTGGTCTTCCCGGAGCGGCCGGCCTGATCGCGATGGTATTATTCTTCGGGGGCCGGTACATGGCCGGTTTGGCTGGTTTGGAACCCCTGTTGCTCTTCCTGGTGGGTGTGATATTATTAGCACTTGAAATTCTGGTTATTCCAGGTTTCGGGGTCGCTGGCGTGTCCGGTATAGGAGCACTTGTGGCATCACTGTACCTAGTGTTGAGAGAAACAACAATTCTTCTTCCGGAGGTGGCGGTAACGCAATTATTGTTCTATATCGGAATGATGGGTGTAGTGTTACTTGTTTTGCTGGTGTGGCTTCCCGAAAACCCCATCTGGAAGCGTTTGGGTTTGTTCAAAAAGGAAGAGGATAAAGTTGTACCTGAAGAAACGTTAATGAACTATCCCTCTCTGGTGGGGAAGAACGGGGTTGCCCGTTCGGTGTTGCGACCGGCGGGTATAGCAGAAATCGAAGGAAAGCGCTATGATGTGGTTACCCGCGGTGAGTTTATAGAGCAAGACGAAGCTATACTGGTGGAAGAGGTTCAGGGCAACCGCATTATCGTACGCAGACAGAAAGGAGGAGGATAAACTCATGGATTATGTTGCATACGTGATACCGTCAATAATTATTCTGATCATCGTAATCGTGTTTTTTACCTTGGTTCCGTTGGGTTTATGGATCTCGGCCTTGGCGGCGGGAGTGAGAATCAGTATTTTTACCCTGATTGGGATGAAGTTACGCAGGGTGCCTCCCTTTAAAATCATTATTCCCTTCATTAAGGCTACTAAGGCTGACCTCAAACTGGATGCCGGTTTGCTGGAAGCCCATTACCTGGCCGGAGGGAATGTGGATCGGGTGGTGATCTCGCTCATCGCCGCGGAACGTGCCGGGATACCCCTTTCATTTCAGCGTACTTGTGCCATTGATTTAGCGGGAAGAAACGTTCTGGAAGCTGTACAGTTGAGTGTTTTGCCCAAGGTGATCGAAACTCCTTCGGTTGCGGCTGTCGCAAAAGACGGAATTGAACTCAAGGTCAAAGCGCGGGTGACAGTGCGAACCAATATTGAACGGCTGATCGGAGGAGCCACCGAGGAAACGATTATCGCCCGGGTGGGGGAGGGTATCGTTACCAGCATTGGTTCGGCTAACAACCACAAGGAAGTCCTGGAAAACCCGGATAATATTTCCAAGACAGTTTTGAAGAGAGGGTTGGACTCGGGCACGGCTTTTGAGATTCTGTCCATTGATATCGCTGACATTGATGTGGGGCAAAATATCGGCGCGCGCTTGCAAACCGACCAAGCAGAAGCCGATAAAAGAGTAGCCCAGGCCAAGGCCGAGGAAAGACGTGCTATGGCCATAGCAGAAGAACAGGAAATGATAGCATTTACCCAGAAAATGAAAGCCCGGGTAGTAGATGCAGAAGCTGAGGTTCCAAAGGCCTTGGCCGATTCACTGCGTTCGGGCAAAATGGGATTCATGGATTACTATTCTCTGCAGAATCTACAGGCCGATACCCGTATGAGAGATAAACTTGGTGAAGAAGAGGACAAGGGAAATGAGGAATCATGATTTTTCCTTCCCGAAACCGGAAGAGTTTCGGGAGGAAGATACCATGGAAGGTTCTTCTAAAAAGAAGTTGCCATGGGAGAGACAAAACACCACACCCATCGCACGCCTTGCCAGTGTAACATCTTCCTCTCCCGAATCAAGAGAAGTAAAAGTACACCGGAAACCTGTATTTACAGCAATTAGAAGGAATTTCCGTTCATTTCTTCTTTTTCACGAAGTATACTCGGCGCCCTTGGCTCGCCGCAGACATCCATATTTTAAATACAATCCTTGGAGACCGCACGCCGAGCGCCAGAGGTGAGATTAATGATATGAGGTGAGAAATAATGGTTGAAAGCAGAGGATACCGCGAATCAGGTATGTTCATGGTTCGCAACATGTTGCTGGAGGAACGTACTTCCCGTTGGCCATGGCTTTTGGACAAACGAATCCGGAATAAATATTTCAACCAGGAAGAAAACGCGAAGCTTTTTTCCGAAGCAGCATCCTTATACGAGGATGAAGAAGGGCAAGCTTCCACCTGAGTGTTGTCGCTAAACAGGGTATGGTGATATGGTATGCGTGTATCCCTGTTTGAGTGAATTAACCATTGACTGATCGATGCTCCGCGGGAGGTTTTCCTCCCGCGTTATTTTCTGCCAGGAGACGAGCTTCTGTGATTATTTCCTGCAGGGGGACGTGTGTATTGCGGGCAAGCGTTCGGCAGTCATCGTACTCGGGGGTGTAGCGGAACCCTGTAGGAGCAAGAGAACACTTGACGCGAACTGTGCCCCACCGGGTACTCACTGTCTTGATTGAGCGGGGAAGATATGATTTTTTCACTTCATAACGACGTATTCCTAATGTAGTTGTTTCTGTAAAAACAATGTTTTCAAGCCTTTTTGTTTTTTCAGGAGGTGAGATGATGGTGAGCAGAATTCCCGGACGCTGTTTTTTCATCAGCACGGATGTGGTGAATACGTCACGTGCCCCCTCTTCAAATAGTCGTTCATTGAGATATCCAATAACCTGTGGTGACATATCGTCGAGGTTGGTTTCAAGCACGACATCATTTCCCTGAAGAATATCTGAACGGTCTTCGTAACCCCAAAATACCCTCAAAATATTAGGGGTGGGTAAATCTCGATTTCCGGCTCCGTAACCGATGTTTTCAACTGTCATTTGAGGAATATGACCAAAACTGTGACAGATAGTTTTTAACAAGGCTGCCCCTGTAGGGGTGGTCAGTTCTGTTTTTGATTCCCCGGCATAGATTGGGATTCCCCGCAGAAGCTCCAAGGTTGCGGGGGCAGGCAGTGGAAAGGTGCCATGAGATGTACGTACACTTCCAAAACCTGTAGGAACTGGCGAGCAAATGATATTTTCAACTCCCAGGAATTTCAACGCAAAAAATACTCCGGCAATGTCCACCACAGTATCGATACCACTGAGTTCGTGCAGATGGACTGAATCAGGATCAACTCCATGAATTATCCCTTCCGCTCTTGCGATTGCCTGCAGTGCGGTGATGGTATTTTTTTTCACTTCTGCAGCCAGCGGACTTTCTTCTACAAGGGAAATTAAATCCGATGCTCGCCGGTGTTGTTGCTCGGACTCATAATCAACCACTTCAAGTAAAGTGCCGGTTATTCCACTACGCTGTACTCGGGAGGTGTTTATGTCAAAGCGGATAGGGAAGTTACGCAACTCTTCCCGTATTCTGTCGATAGGGACTCCCAGGTCTATAAGGGAGGCAAGAAACATATCCCCGCTCACGCCGGAGAAACAATCAATATAGAGGGTTTTCATTGTTTTTCTTTCACTGCCTGTGTGTTGATCATATGGGCCAAGTATCCCGCACCGAAACCATTATCAATATTCACCACGGCGATACCCGGTGCACATGAATTGAGCATGGTGAGCAAAGGTGAAAGACCTTGAAAATTCGCACCGTATCCTACACTGGTTGGGACAGCAATGACGGGACGACCCACCATTCCTGCGATGACTCCTGGTAGGGTACCTTCCATGCCGGCAACGACAATAATCACATGTGCACGCCATAATGTATCAAGATGTTTAACCAGCCTATGGAGACCGGCTATTCCAACATCAACAATGCGTACTACGGCACTCCCCGCAGTTTCGCAAGTAATTGCAGCTTCTTCGGCTACCGGGAGATCGGCTGTACCGGCCGCACAGACCGCTACTTTTCCCTGGTGTTTTTTTCTTGGATCCATCACGTAAAGTAAGCGAGCACCAGGGTGGTAACAAAGGTCAGGTATGTCTTTCTTTAATACGTTGTACACATCTAACCCAGCTCTGGTTGCCAGGAAAGTACCGTGAACATGATAGAGTTCTCTAGCTATATTGAGGATTTGGTCAGTAGTTTTCCCCGGGCAAAATATAACCTCAGGATATCCTTTTCGTAAACCGCGGTGAGTGTCAACGCAAGCATCCTCAAGCTCTTGGAAGGGAAAGAGGCTCAAGCGGTGTTGTGCTTCCTTCACTGAAATCTTTCTATTATGCAGGTCTACAAGTATTTCTTCAATTTTGTCGATGTCATTGTCCTCCCTCTTGAATATCAATAACAGATGCCATCTGTGCAGGAAGGTAAAGAAACCCTGTCACGCCTGCTTTCGCGTGAACGATTTGCAAGCTCTTTTTCCCAAAAGGTTTCAACTTCTTCTACCACCACATTCTTTTGAATTTCACCTTCCCACTTATCCAATACTCGGTTGTTTGGCGAAACAAGGAATATGGTGGGATATTCCCATACTCCCCATTCTGGACGCAGGATATTCTTACCCATCATGATTTCCATGTCAAGACCGAGAGAGTTATTGAGATTTCTCACCTCTCTCCAATCACACCCAGCACAAACGGAAATGACTTCCACGTCATGTTCTGTCTTGAGAGAGTGCAGGTCAACGAGATCTGCTAAGCATGTCAGGCAATCAGGAGAGAGAAAAAACACAAGGGTAGGTGTATTTGAGTTGGGGATTTCCTGCACTTCTCCCTGTAAACTATATGCTCGTAACTCAGGGGCTCTGCGGAAGGAAGCGAAGGCAGGAGAAACCAGCATATACACCATTATTATGAATACAAGAGGTATGTACACGTACTTGAGTAAATATCCTCTACTTATGCCATGCATTATCTCATTCCACCTTTCTTGTAGTTTAGTGGCTAATCGTTTTTTGTTTAAAAAATGTTGGTATAAGATCTCGTTGTAATATGCTGAGAAAAGTATACTTGCTTTATCGGAAAGTATCAATAGATTGGATAAGGAGAAAAAACAGGAAATCTGTCTTCACTCCAGGAAGAGGTTATGCGTTGGATGAGATTGCTTTCAAGGCAAAGGATATGAATATCCCAGTTGCCGTCACGTCGAGCACTGTATGCTAACCATTTTTCGTCCGGCGAAAGAGTCAGAGAAGATTTGGGAATGTTATCATGGGTGAGCTTCCGGATGTTTTCGTGTATCCAATGATAATCGTACACGTCTGTTTGGAAGCCATCTTCTCCAATGAATAATATTCTTCCGATTGAAGCCAATGTGTTTTTCAGTGGTATGAATATTTGCTCTTCTGATGCATCAACAAATAATGTTTTTTGACCTGTAGCCGCAGATGCAGCGTTGAATGACAAGGTAACGACAAGCAAAATCAATACAGGGAAAATACTCATATTGCATTTCATGACATTCCTCACTGAAGGTATTTTATTCTTATGAGATAAACTAGGATGCCATTTTACTTTTTCATTACCTACTTTTACCTATGCCAGAGCTCGGATATAATACGTAAAGAAAGGTTGGTGTCTTGTTGACGGTGGAAAAACTCGAAATCATCACAGTTTCCAGGGAAACAGAAAGCCTGGGTGATGAAATTGCCCTCAAGCTCGCTGAAAAAAGGGGTTTGTATTTGGTAGACAGGGAGGAAGTTCAACGTCTTTTGATTGAACAGGGAAATACAGATTCAGAAGAACTTGATGAGCGAAAAAGAATAGTTCGATGGATTGAACGGGTACGGCAAGTGGTTTCGGAAATTACGGCACACAAACCGGTGCTTTTCTTGGGACGTGGAGGCCAAAAAATATTTGAAAACGACCCTCGGGCATTTCACTTACTCATTGTCACTTCACCCATGGTGCGGATTCAACGAACCATGGAAAAATTCAACCAGGACGAAGTAACAGCTTCGCGAATTCTTACTGAGCAGGACAGCCAACGGGAACGCTTTCTTCTTCGTACTCTCGGAATTAACTGGCGTAATCCCGGTTTGTACCACTTGGTACTCAATACGACCTATTTCCCTGTAGAAAAAGCTTTAAATGTTATTGAAGACGCCATTGACAGCTCTGATAAATTTTCCCCTCTCGATGCTGGGTCTGGTAAGAGGGATAGAGTAGGATTTGCGGGTGAAAGTGTAATATTCAACCATTCTTCTGAAGAAGAATTTGCCCGAATTCTTGA
>SKXZ01000169.1 GCA_007128145.1 Candidatus Nitricultor lacus
AATTAAAAGAAAAAGGCCTCACCCAGAAAGAGCTGGCCAGGCGATCAGGGATATCTCCCGCAACAGTGTCCCGTTGGCTGAAAGGCGAGTTCAAGCCGGATCTTGCGAACTTGCGTAAGGTTAACCGCGTGCTCGGTGTACCGGAGAAAGAACTTTTTCTCCAACTGGGATTAGTGGAAAGAAATTTTTTCACGCTTGACGAGGAAGACGTAGCCATTCCCGTGCTGAGCCCGCGAGTTCCATGTGGTCCTCCCGGTGAAGATCTTTCCGAATGTATCGAGGGATACGAGGTGTTCAAAAAATCCCTCATTCCTTTTCCACCGGGTGATTCTCCCCTCCGGGGAGCACGATTGTTCCTCATCCATGCCCAGGGAGACAGCATGCAGGGAGATGGAATACGGAACCAGGACAAGGTCATTTTCTCTCCCGATCTCGAGGTGCGCTCGGGAGATGTAGCGGTTGTGTATGTCGAGGATACAGGCCATACCATAAAGCGTGTGTTTTTCCAGAATGATACGGCAGTGCTCCAGGCCTCGAACCCCAATTATCCTCCGATCATCGTTAAAGCGGAAGAACAGGCAATGCGGATCGTGGGTAAGGTGATCATGCATATTGGTTACCATACGGCGCTGCGTTAGATAAAGGAGGAAGACATTGAGCTCCCGCCATGGCAATCGGAAATCTCACCAGTCGAAGAGAAAAAGATGCCTTGCTGTGTTTTTTCTACTCTCTCTTTTCTTTTTTTCGCATGCCGCTTCGGTTCATGCTGATGATTTCTTGAATTACTATCGGGGAAGCGTACAGGAAGTGCGTGAATTTGTGCCGGATTTTTCCATGGCAGAATTAGGGCAGGAAGCCGACATCCTTATCACGTCAGGACCGCACCGGGGCGAAACGGTGACTATCGTCAACCTGTATTCGGAACGGGAGTTCTACATGGGAACCCTGATTCACGAAGGACAGGCAGTCATTTTGGCCGTGGAGGAAGAGCACGGAGAAATCATTGGGGCCTACCTCCAAGATATTGCACGAGACCGCTGGATTTGGCTTTTAGCGGCCGTTTTCCTTTTGACACTTCTGTTCATCGGCCGATGGAAAGGGATCAAAACCATAATCACGCTCGCCCTAACAGCCTTGGTCCTTTTTCAGGTCGTACTTCCGCTTCTTCTCAGGGGGTATGAACCTATCCCTGTTGCGGTCTTCGGCTCGATTGCGATTATTGTTTCCACCCTGCTTATTATCGGAGGCCCTAATGCCAAATCCCTCACCGCAATCGCGGGCACAACCACTGGTGTCGTGATAGCAGGAATCCTGGCTCTCTGGGCCGGACGCGCAGCCGACCTCACTGGCTTCAGTACCCAGGAAGCTCAAATACTGTTTTTTATGGACCCTCCCATCAATATACGCGGGTTGCTTTTTGCTGGAATTATCATAGGATCGTTGGGAGCAATCACGGATGTCGGCATGTCAGTAGCGTCAGCCGCTTCAGAAATCAAGAAAACCAATCCGTCTATCGATTCCCTGCGCCTGGCCCGCTCAGCGATGAATGTAGGGCGCGATATCATGGGAACAATGGCAAATACGCTTATCCTGGCTTATGTAGGAGGTGCGACGCCTCTCCTTCTCTTGCTTATGGCCCAAGGAGGAGGTACCGCTTGGAATAAGGTTGTCAATCTCGACCTGGTAGCTACTGAGTTTGTGAGAGGGCTCACAGGAAGCATTGGACTTGTTCTCTCTATCCCGGTTACCGCTGTTATAGCCGGTCTCCTGATGGGTAAATCAGGGCAATCCTCGTACAGGAGGATACAATCCAGGGATCAATCAAGTTTCTTTTCATAATTGCTTTTGCATCACCCTGTTTCTCCCTGCGTGTTTCGCTTCATACAGCGCGTTATCGGTTACTTCCAGGAGTATGCTGGAATCAGAATCATAACTTGGTATTGTGGATGCAACTCCCATGCTTACCGTAATATGGGATGATATTGCCGAATAACTGTATTCTATCTTTCCTGGAGGATTGTTTTCAGCATTTTCGCTCTTTTTTTAGCACCATTCGGATTTATCTGCTTTTGTTCGATTTGCCGGTAAGCCATATCGATTGAATTCCTCAGTCTACTTACATCAAGTAAGGCCGCTCTTTTGCAATAGAAACTCTTTGACCTGCCATCATCAAAATCATTGATCATAGCTTCAAGCAGATCAATCCGCTTCCGCTGGAGCTCTACGAATTTTCCTATCCCATGTTCCCTGATGAAATTCATATTGGGTATAATTTTCCGGTACGGCGGATAGGATGAAGTTTCCAAAGCCTCGTATTCTTCGACAGTTTTGAATTTGGAGCATGGGAATTCAGAGCATGCGGCACACACTTCAAGATTCTTTTTCTTGACGCAACAGGTAACAGAAGAACACGATGGATGCTTGTCAAAAAACCCTGGACCACAGCATCCCGGACACCGTGAAGTGCCCGCCGTATAAAACCTGGGACACAACCCACAGTCAAGGCCGCATACGCCCACTGTCGGATATTTCTTTAGCGGAGGATGTTTCCGGTTTTTATCCATTTCTTTTATTGTAAAAACACTGGATGTAATAAACAAGGCGTCCAGTTTATGTTGAAGCTTTTTATCCAATTGTAAAAAGCACTGCCCCTCATGTTTCAACGTTGATTATGCATAAATTAAGTGCCATTATATGCATGACAGGAGGAGATATTATGCGAACAACATTAGATTTGCCCGAAGAGCTTGTCAAAGAGGCAATGGAAGTTACAAAGTGTAAAACGAAGACGGAATTAATGAAAGTTGCCCTGGAAAATATTATTGTTAAAGAAAAGATTAAACATCTGAAAAACTATTATGGAAAAGTGTCCCTGGATATTGATCTTGATTTGATGAGAGAAAGATGAGTGGCCTGCTTGTAGATACCTCAGTCTGGATTGCTTATTTTCGGGGCGATAAACATGCGAAAAAGCTTGATGAAGATATTGATGCAAACAGAATTTGCACAAATGAACTTATTCTATCAGAATTGTTACCACTCATTCGGTTTAAAAAAGAATTAAAATAACGCCTGATTATAAATACCTAAAGCAGATGTATCAGAACATTGGGTACCTGAGGCTTTCCGTATCGATTTTCCAGTTCTCAACACTTCTTGGATAAAACCGCTTTTGTCATGATTTTCGTCCAGGAGAATCGGCTCAATAGAAAGACTGATATCACTGCGTAATCGGTATAATTCAGAAGCGATATCCAGAAAGTCTCCCGGTAAATCCCGGGTAATGACGGCAACATCGATGTCGCCATCCTGGTGTGCGTTTCCCCGGACATGAGAACTGTGAATCGCCCGCTCGCCTGATGAAACGCCAATTTTCCGGATTGAGGAACGCAGAAATCCGGCCTGGTATGTCTGTTTCTCCTCAAAGGGTACAACCTGCAGTACAAGTACCTGTAAAGCCTTGCGAACTGGATCAAAGCAGACTTTATTTCAACCCCCTTGCCGATTAAATTCTTTACCAACTAATCGTAAAAGATAGGCCGGTTTGGCCCGTAACTATAGTACACAAGAAGATTGTATTGGAGGCATAGTGGAAAGAAGCACAAAAAGCGGTTTTGACTTAAAATAACAAAAATTACTTTACCATAGGGAGTGAAGAACATGAATATGAAAAACGTAGTCATTACAGGAGCCAGCAAGGGCATTGGAGAAGCAATTTCTCTCAGACTTTCCAGTGAAGGATACCGGGTGTGTGCCATAGCGCGGGGAGAAGAAGGTCTGCAACAGCTTACCGTCAAGGGAGGGAAAAATATTTATCTTTTTCCAGCCGATGTAACCGATCCTCAAAAAATTGAGGAGGTATTTCAACACATAGAAAAAGACCTGGGCCCTATTCACGTGCTCATTAACAACGCCGGCATCTACCAGGGAATCAATTTTTGGGAACAGGATATTTCAACCATCAGCAGGATAATTGATGTAAACCTCAAGGGGAGCCTTTTTTGCACCCGCCTGATCCTTCCATATTTCATTTCTCGCAAGGAGGGACGGATTATAAATATATCTTCGGTTTCAGGCGTGAGAGGGATTCCCAAAGAAACAGCGTACGGCGCCTCCAAACATGGAATGATAGGTATGGCGGATGCCTTGGCCCAGGAGGTGAAACCATACGGTATATTGGTAACTACTATCTGCCCCGGCGCCGTGGACACCCCCTTGTGGCACGAGGGCGGCACGGTTTATCCGGGTGATTTGGATCAAGTCATGCATCCGGAAGAAATTGCGGATTTAGTGAGTTTCCTTTTAAGTCAAAGCGAATGCACGATTTATAAACGTATAGTAGTATTCCCCCGCAATGAATGGCACTAAACCCTTCAAAACAGGGAATAAAATATAGAGTCTTGAATTACGATTTATTTATCCGCCGATACACAGGTACCATTGGCTTTGTCATGCTTTTTGCCTTGCCGATTAATCGTTATACATGGGAATGTATCTCTTGGAGGCCACCAATGGGACACTGTTTCTCCCCATCGGTGTAAAAAGGACCTATTCCGAGAGTTATCATCTGATTCCACATCCATTGTCCCCACGGTGACCATCTATGAGGTGTATGAGGTCATTTCCTTTAGCATGCTTTCCCGCTTTTGTTATATCAGTTATTGAAACGACTCGAAAAAGCGGTGGAGACGGATTCTGGTACAATTAAGATATGCCAATACAAAAGACATCCTTATATCCCTTCTATATTGCAGCCGAAAGGGGAAGGAAAGATTATTTGATTATTTACTTCCCCTTTCGGAATGGCCTCCCACCGTTCTTTTAACTCGTTGGAGATCGTCTTCTACCTGGTTGGGATTCTGACTGAAACAAAGACTTATTTTCTAAAATCCGGTAGAGGAACGATCTTTCCATCATTCATAGCGGACTCATGTGCGCACAAGCCGGCACATGTCCAATTTGCCGAGGTAAATACATCCGGGAAAGGATCATGGTTTTCCTTAATAGCTGATATAAATTCGTGCGCCAGGTGAGGATGTGAACCACCGTGCCCGCTTCCTTGTGTGAAAGAAAGGTGAGGATTGTCTATATCGTCATACACGCCTTTTGTGGTATATTTCTGTATCGGTTCAGGGAGCAGGTGCGCGTAGTCCGGAACAGGAACCCTTTTTCCGTCCTCCCCCTCGAAAATGACCGGATCTTCCTTTTCCAGTTGCTGCCATTCGAAACTGGTCTTATCAGCATAGACGTCAAAACTTTCAATATATTCACGGGCGGTTTCAAAGAGAGAGCGGGTGACCTCAGCGGCCAAATTTGAATCCCGCAGCCTGAATAAAGCTGATTCTATCGCGAAGGGAGAACCATACTTTTCAACCAGGTTATCCGCTATTTTCCCTGACCCGAAACACGCTACATACCCGGCTTCCTTTTTTGCCAAGGCCAGGAGGGGGCTGACGGCATGGGTGGCGTAATGCATGGGGGGTAAGCCTTCCCAGTAGCCCGGCCAGCCGGCCATCTCCTGTTGATGCGAACCACGTAAAAACTGGATGCGCCCGAGCTTGCCGGTATCCCTCATCTCACGAACA
>SKXZ01000181.1 GCA_007128145.1 Candidatus Nitricultor lacus
CGGGATCTTCCCGGGCACCTGGGCCATATGGTGAAGAAACAGGGATTTGGATATGAAATGCTCCCACCTCCGCAAGAGAGAAGGGAAAAAATACAAAAGATCACCACGCATTCACACTGGCTGGGTGTGCACTGGGAACGTGATGCCCGGGAGACCGCAGAAGTGGTAGCACAACACCGGTCGCTTGACTGGTTGGTGGTGGACCATTACGCGATTGATGCACGGTGGGAGAATATATTGCGTCAATGCGTCGGGCGGATCATGGTGCTCGATGATTTGGCCGATCGCCTGCACGAATGCGACATTCTCCTCGACCAGAACTATCTCACTGACATGCACACCCGTTATCGTAACCTTGTTCCTGAAGGCTGCCGCATATTCCTGGGGCCGCGGTACGCCCTGTTGCGGGAAGAATTTTACCGGGTTCGTGAAAAGCTTCGGAACCGCACGGGGGAAATCGAGCGAGTTTTTGTCTTTTTCGGTGGGTATGACGTGGGAGGCGCAACAAAGCTCGCCCTTCGTTCCCTGGCACGACTCAATCGTTTGGATATCGAGGTCGATGTTGTGGCTGGTACGGCGAACCCCCATATCGGGGAAATTGAAAATCTGTGCCGCTTGCATCCGAACTTCATGCTTCACCACCAGACCAGGCACATGGCAGAACTCATGAACCGTTCCGATCTCGGTCTGGGAGCAGGAGGGGCGACCATGTGGGAACGCTGTTTTCTCGGCCTTCCCACCCTGGTCATGGTTTTGGCCGAAAACCAACACAAAACAACGCTTAGCTCGGCTCAATACGGCGCGGTGGACAACTTGGGAGAATTTCCCCTTGTTGAGGAAAAATTTCTCACTGAAAAGCTGCGGTATTTTTTCGAAAACCCCGCAAAGGTGCGTCTCATGGGCATTCGCGCCATGGAACTCTCTGAAGAAGGCTTGGGGCCTCCCAAACAGGATTTCGTGGAAAGTCTGTGGATAAGTGGTGGATAATTGTGGGAAGATGGGGCGTCAGCAATGTCCTTATCTGTCATTCCCTCATGGAGTAAGAGCCTGTCCCTGTATGTAGTAAACAGGGAGAATCCAGTGGCTTTAAGGCAGTCGAGGGCCTAAAAGCCGTCGAGAGTCGAGGGTTTAGGTGCGCCACGAAGGCGAAGGAGTGAAGAGAAATCTCAAGCACTCCTAAGCCATGCTCTTTCCATGATGAGGGTGGGCCCCTCGGAGCCGCCAGAGAGCTGAGGTTTCAAACCGCCGTAAGCTTTTGTGGTTGAAACCCCTGGTAGTGAGCGTTACGGAAAAAGGCGGAACAAATGATTCCGTCAGATGTGTGCCGATGGAGACGAACGCCCGGAACCGCTGAGGACGTGTCGAAACGTAAAGTTCTGGTCGCGGATGATGTAAAAATACATGGCAAAGATGCTCGGAGAGATTCTCGAAGATGAGGGTATGCTTGTCGAACTTGCCTTTAAAGGAAAAGAAGCCCTGCAAAAATTCCGCTCCCGTGATTTTGATCTCATACTTCTTGACCTGCGCATGCCCGCATTGAGGTGAGCAGTAAGGGGAAGACAACCTCCCTGTATACGGATGCCCAGGGCCAGGCCATGACTCATTCCCTCCCCTGTGCGGTGAATGTAAGGGGGGGTACGTTTCATTTTCGCATGGAGCTTGTCCCCCGGTTGGGATCCTTGTGGGTCTTGATGCATGGCCCGGCAGGAGAAGCGGTTTCCGGTGCGGAAATTACAATAAGGGGAAATCACCATACCGTCACTGATGAGAAAGGGCGGGGTGTCCTTGAAGAACTTTCGGTGGGGACCCACCCGGTCACGGTGGCGCATACAGACTACATCCCCTTCAGCAGCCAGGTCGCCGTGGAGGAAGACCTTTTCACCGTACTCGAGGTTTCCCTGCAGAAATATGTATCAAAGGAAAATTAGGGAAGGAACAATTGCGTTTTTTACGGAGAAAGAATCTTGTAATAGATAAATTATGGCTAATAAGGGCCTCAGAGGAGGGATATAAGGAAAGAAATCTTTATATCCCTCCTTTTTGTGATATAATTGTCGGAGCAAAGGAAGAATAAGGAGGCTCATTATAAAAAAAAAAAAAAATAGCAACGTGAGGAATTACTATAAAGCGTTAATAAAAAACCTGACCCGGAAAAACGGGCCTGTTTCCCGCACTACCCTGCGGAAACTCACCGGTATGCGACCGGCCAGCATCACTGATGTAACCAAGGAGCTCCTGCGGGAAGGCATCGTGCGCGAGAGCGGACACGAAAGCTCAAAGCGCGGCAGGCGCAAGGTGCTGCTGGATATCAATCCTGACGGGGGAAGAGCGGTGACCGTCGATTTCAATTCAAACCGTGTGCTGGGACTCGGTACAGACTTGAAGCTGGGGGTGTGCTACAAGACCAGGCGCGCTCTCCCCGAGAGGCCGTCCAGGGACGATATAATCAAGGCTCTCAAGGGCGTGTTCAAGGAAGTGATTGATTCACCGGGTGTACAGGCGGCGCCTATTTTGGGTATCGGGGTGGCCGATCCCGGCATAGTGGATGTAAAAACCGGCACGGCAGTTTTCGCCACCCAGGTGAAGGGGTGGGAGAATGTCCCTTTACGCGATATCATGACGGAGGAATTCCCCTATCCATTTTTTATTGAGAGCGATACCCGCTGCCGGTTGGTGGCGGAAAAAAGCCTGGGCGTGGCCCGCCCCTTCGATGATATCCTGATGGTGGAGCTCTCTACCGGTATCGGCGCGGGAGTGATGTCAGAAGGGAGGCTCTTCCGGGGCAGCCGTGGAGCGGCAGGCGAACTCGGGCACATGATGATGGTAGAAAACGGACCCTACTGCAACTGTGGAAGCCAGGGGTGTCTGGAGGCCTTGGCCTCGTCCCGTGCTGTAGTGCAGCGGGTCTCAGACGCCATACGTTCCGGTGCGGCTTCCATGCTTGAGGAGATGTCCCGGGGTGACCTTTCCCGCATAGATATTCACATGGTTGCCCAGGCTCTGGAAGAGGGAGACAAGTTGTCGCTGCGGGTAGTGGAGGAAACCGGCCGGTTGATCGGTGAGGCGATCTCCAACGCCGTGAACCTCTATAACCCCGAAGTGGTGGTGCTTACCGGGGAACTTTTAGCCTTTGGTGAAAACATGCTGGGTCCCATTGAAGGAACGGTGAAGCGACAGGCGCTGAGCTATAATACCGCAGACCTTGCCATTGAAGTTGCTGAAGTTGGTGACGAGGGTGCAGCATGGGGCATGGCGGCATTGGTTCTTGACCAGATTTTCGAGGTCCGTGGATTGCATCAACAGGAAGAGGAGCCGGCGGAAGAGTCTTCTTAAGAAAACGTAAATATTCTTCCCCCCACTGGAAAAATCCGCCTTCCTGACGATGTAGTAATTATAGTTACCAATTCGGCGGATGGTCAGTAAGTGCACGGCACACCATATTTTTTCCGCCGGGTTGACGGACATAAAGCCAAGCCGTAGGAGGGCGAGTTGTGACTGACCGTTTCGATGTCAACAAGTACGTAGGAGTCTTCCTGGAAGAGGTTGACGAACACCTGGAAAGCCTGGAGGAAAACCTGGTCCAACTGGAAAAGGACCCTGAAGATACAGAGCGGGTGCAGGCCATATTCCGCTCCTATCATACCATCAAGGGATCTTCTGCCTCGATGGGATTTTGCCGCCTGAGTGAGCTCGCACACTTGATGGAAAACATTCTTGATGCTGTGCGTAGCGGCTCTCTGGCTGTTACCCCCTCAATGGTCGATATCTTGCTGCGCGGTGTGGACGCCATGAGAAGGCTGCGAGAAGAGATCCCCCTGCTGGGCGCCGAGCCCGAGCTGGATATTTCCCACCATGTGTGTGCTCTCAAGAATTTTCTGCAGGAAAAAGAAACCTCTCCGCTTCCCCGGGAGGAGTCCGGTGAGAAGGAAGAAGATGAGGACGCATCCGGGGCAAGGGAAACCTCCATTGCCGGAGAAAACACGGAAAAAAAGGATTACCTGGTACGGGTGATGCTGGCGGAAGATTGCTCCATGAAAGGAGTCCGTGCCTACCTTGTCATAAACCGGCTGCAGGAAGAGGGAGTAGAGGTGACATCAACCACTCCTCCGCTTTCGGACCTGGAGACGGAAAACTTCAGCCGTGAATTTACGATGGAGGTGCGTACCTCCCTTCTCCCAGCACAGCTTGCCGAAGATATCCGTAAAATAGCAGAAATTGAAGATGTGGATCTATCGTCACTCGAGGAAGAGGAAGCTTTTCAGCCGGAGCAGGAAACAGAAGGAGAGGAAGAGAAGCCGCGGTTTTCCCACAACCTGAAAAAAACTGTGTGGGTGGAAATGGAAAGACTGGATGCCCTGCTCAACCTGGTAGGGGAGCTGGTCATAGACCGCTCCAGGCTGGAGGACAGTATCCAGCGCCTGGGAGAGCAGGATGATTTTACACGCCTGCAGGACTCACTTGATGATACCATTACCCACATCGGCCGGGTGACCAATGAGCTGCAGATGGAGATAATGAAGGCCCGCATGCTGCCGCTTGCTGAAGTATTCAACCGCTTTCCGCGCATGGTACGGGATCTGGCCCGCACTTCGGGGAAAGAAATAGATTTCACCATAGAGGGAGAGGAAACTGAACTTGACCGTTCCCTCCTAGAAGAAATCACCGACCCCCTCATCTACCTCCTCCGGAACGCCATTGATCATGGCATCGAGGATAAGGAAGAGCGCATGCGCGCAGGAAAAGATGGGAGGGGGCATGTTCTCCTCAAGGCTTACCAGGAAGAAAATTCCGTGGTCATCATGGTGAAAGATGACGGGAAGGGCATCCCTCTTGCAAAATTGCGCTCCCGAGCCCTCGAGATGGGGCTTGTCATCTCCGAGGAACCTGCCAAGATGTCGGACCGGGAGATCATGGAAGTGATCTTCCACCCCGGGTTTTCCACCAATGACCAGGTAACAGACGTTTCAGGCCGGGGGGTGGGGATGGACATCGTCAAGCGCAATATCGAGCGGGTGAACGGACAGGCACTGGTGCAAAGCGAGGAAGGGCGTGGAACGACCTTTTATCTCCGTCTTCCCCTGACGCTCGCTATTGTGAGAGCCCTTATGATACGAGCGAATGATTCAATGTACGCACTTCCCCTCTCTGACGTGGTCGAAATTGAAAAAGTAAGGAAAAGAGACACTCATTGGGTGAACAAGGTGTTGACTACCTTGTTTCGGGGCGACACTCTGCCGCTTTTAGAGCTCAAGGATCTTATTCACTCCAGGAAAGCGGAATACACTAAGGAAAAGGAAATACCTGATGTTCTCTATACCATAGTGGTGAACACCTCCCGGGTGAAAGCCGGATTAGTGGTCGACGAGATCCTGGGAGAACAGGAAATCGTGATAAAGTCCCTTGGTTCATTTATCGGCGATATCCGTGGACTAGGGGGCGCCACTATTTTGGGAGACGGCCGCATTTCCCTTGTTCTGGACGTTGCCAGTCTTTTATGGAGATTTTCCCAGGTAGGAGGATAATGATCAATGCCCGGTAAAGTTTTGATTGTGGATGACGCTGCTTTTATGCGAATTATGCTCA
>SKXZ01000176.1 GCA_007128145.1 Candidatus Nitricultor lacus
AGGAAAAGATTGTGAACAAGGCGCTCATATTTCTTCACACGTTCATGATGCATAAGAGATATTTCTGAGTATAATAAAGGTGTGATGAAAAGATGAATGTTGCAAAATGTAAGCGTTGCGGCAGGCTTTTTCAAAAATATTCTTCCCATCCTGTTTGTCCGGAATGTGCAAAAAAGGAAGAAGAGGAATTTTTGCAGGTGAAGGCGTTCATTGCTGAGCATCCAGAGGAGAACGTGGAAAGTATCTCACGGGGAACCGGTGTGGAGCGTCACCTTATAGTGAGATTTATGTGAGATTTATCAGGGAAGGAAGATTGCAGCTTTCTCAGAAACTCATCCCGAATGAGTTCATGACAGCCTGTCAGCGCTGTGGTCAGCCGACATTAAAGGGCCGTTTTTGCGATGTATGCCGGAGTGAAATTGCAGGAGCCCTGAACAAAGGAACTGCTCCGAGAGGAAAGAGTGACCGCCCAGAAAGCAGCGGCAGCGACTTTCATTTTAAAAATATGCATAAAAAGTTTGGAAAGGACTAAAGAATTTTTTAAAACGGCCGATGTAACCGGTAGATCCGATTGATTGTGAAGGGATGTGAACGGGGATGAAGATAAATTCAAATCAAGCGGAATCCATAGTAAAAATGTATCAGAACCGGGGGAATGAGGGGAAAGACAAGGCCGAGAAAAGTGATGTGAAAAGGCCTCGCGATGACAGCTATTCCCCATCTCCAACAGCACGGGAGTTGATCCGGTTGAAAGACCGCTTTAATGCAATTTCCTCAATACGGGGAAAGATGGTAGAAGAGATAAAACAAAAAGTGAAGGACGGGACATATCAAATTCGTGGTCAGCGGGTTGCGGAAAAAATGATTAACCGTGAGATGGTAGACTTTTTAATCGAGCGCGGGGAGGGACAGGTTTGAACACATTGAGGGATTTTGTTCAATTTCTTATCACCCTCATTGAAAAGGAAGTAAAACTTCAGCAACAACTTCTCCAGATAGCGCGCAGGAAAAAACAATTATTGATGAAAAACCAGGTTGAAGAGTTAGTTGACTATCTTCGGTAGGAAGAGACGCTTATTATAGAGGTCCGTGATCTGGAAAGAGAAATACAGGGAGTTTGGGAGAAAATGGTCGAAAATTTTTCCCTGGGAGATAACGAGTTCACGCTTTCAAGGCTGGGTGAGCTGGCAGAGGAGAGGGAAAAAGAAAAAATACTTTTTTCCAAGGAGGAATTATCTTCCATAGCGAAAGAACTTGAAGAAACCAACCAGCAGAATAACGTTCTCATAAAGGAAGCGTTGGATTATGTGGATATCGTCTTCTCGTTGCTGGTAGGTGAAACTGGAGAAGATGAAGGATACACTTCTCTTAAAAGTGGCAAAAAGAAAAACGCACATAGCAGAAGCGGCATACTTATTGACGGTACGGTATAGATATAAGGGAGGGTGAAAGATGCGAAGCCACTTTTACGGTTTGGAAATTGCCAAGAGTGCCTTACAGGCCCATCAAGCCGCGATAAACGTTACCGGTCACAATATCTCGAATTCAAGCACCGTTGGATACTCCCGGCAAGTCCCACATTTTACTCAGAAGATTAATACGCCAGCGGGTATATTTGTTCCTTCACAACTCAAGAGTCTCGGTGCAGGGGTGGGAATCGATGATATACTCCGTGTGAGGGACACGTTCATAGATATTCAGATCCGCCAGGAATCACGCACCATGGCCTACTGGAAAATCATTGATGATGGATTGGAGCAAATTGAGGTAATATTCTCCGAACCCCGTGAGGGTGGACTTACCCAGGTTCTTGACCGTTTCTGGAATGCCTGGCAGGATTTATCCAAGTTCCCCGAATCAGACGCTACCCGCGCCTTGGTGGCGGAAACGGCTGATATTCTGTCCGGAGCTTTCCATCATGTATCAGACTAGCTCCACCAATTGTAAGAACAGCTCAATGAAAAAGTTGGCATACAGGTGGACCAGGCCAACACCCTTATCAAGCAGATCCATGATTTAAATAAGCGGATCGCGAGATTGGGAGGCGGGGGAGGCAACACAAACGATTACAAAGACCAGCTGGATGTGCTTATCGATGAGTTGTCACTCTTGATGGATATCCAGGTAAAATCAAATCCAAACGGTACCTCCACGCTGGTGATGCAGGGGCGCACTATAGCAAGTGACAAAATGTATACCCTGCCCGAAGCCCGTGAAGACAGCGTTACCAAGATGAACGAGATTTATATCACCGGAAGCGATGATCCATGTCTTCTCTCCGGTCAAAACGGTGAGTTGAAGGTTTTACTCGATTTCCGAGATCAAAAGATACCTGAACATATCAATTTTCTTGACGATTTAGCTCGGGGTATGGTGGAGAACATAAACCTCATTCATCGTGATGGGTACACCCTGGAAGAACCACCCAGTCCGGGAGGGGATTTCTTCGAAAAAAATGATTTTTCAGCCGATTATTCCGCCGCAAATTTCCGTTTGAGCCAGGATATCTTGAATGATTACAGCCGCATAGCCGCTTCATCTACCGGAGCACCGGGAGATGGAGAAAACGCGATAACTCTCTCGCGTGTTCGGGAACGAAGCCTGGGAGCGTGGAGCATGGCAAATTTTCCTGAACACGATGGCGGTGAAAGTTTTACTCTTTCCGTCAACGAAGTTGATGTAGAAATTACTCTGAATGAACAGTTCGAGACAACAGATGCCCTGGTCAAGTTTATCAACAGCGAGATATCCGAAAGTGACTTGGCAGGGAGGGTGTCCGCTTATACAGATGGTGTGGGTTCTTTTTCACCTCACCTACCGGTGAGTTGGTTGAGTTTAATGATGAAGAGGGAGAGGCGCTACAAAACTGGGGAGTGATAGTTACCTTTGGTTCGAGTGATAACATGCGGATAAATGGAGTAACCATACAGCTCGATGATGGCATGGACATCCACGATCTTGCCTCGGAAATCAACTCCAACGAAGAGCTTTTAGGAATTGTCACCGCCCGCGTTGACGGGAGCCGACTGTATCTTTATTCTGAAACACGTACTCCCCTAACCGTATCGGGAAATGGCGCGGAAAGGCTAAGCTTGGCTGTACAGAGCGCAAACCCTGACGATGCCTACCGGGGAAGAATCGCCCAACTGGGTGCGGAACGCATGGAAGCCAACCGATTGTATCTTAACCAGGAACTTCTGGTTGATCAGCTCGGTGTACGCAAAGAAGCGGTTTCAGGGGTTTCACTCGATGAAGAGATGACAAATCTTGTCAAGTACCAGCACGCCTATGAAGCAGCGGCCGCACTGACCCGCGTGATCGATGAAATGCTCGATACCATTGTCAACCGGCTGAAGTAGGAGGCATACTCCCATGAGAGTGACCCAGAAGATACTCACTGACCGGGTTATGAGGAATTTGAACCAGATTTTGCGCCGTGTGGTGGATACACAGGACAGGCTCTCTTCCGGTAAGGACGTAACAAAGCCCTTAGATGACCCGGTCCGTATAAACCATATCCTCAGCCTGCGTACTTCCATTTCCCGAATAGACCAATACCGGTAGAATATCGAGGATTCAATAAACTGGCTGAACCTGGTGGCAGAAGTCTCGATTCCTCAAGTTCGGTCACTCAGATGACGCGCACCATCGCCGTACAGGCCGCGAATGGGACTCTCAACCCACAGGATCGGGAAATATTAGCTTCCCAGGTTGAAAACTACCTCGAGGAGATGGTCGGAAACGGGAATATCTCTTATGCCGGTAAGTACCTCTTTGCAGGGACTCAAACCCTCACGCGTCTTTTTGCCCTGGAAAAGGAGACTTCCCAAAGCAGACTCATACGGACAGGCAACCCACTGGATATGGCTATCGAGGGAGAAGGCTATTTTCAACTGGTCAAGTTCGACGATGAAGGGCATGAAGAGATTTTCTATACACGGGTGGGAAATTGTCACATCGAGTGGGATGAAGAAAGCGGCCGCATTGTCAATTCGCAGGGGATACCCCTTTTGGTGACCGATGAAGATGGCGAGCTTCTCGAAATCCCACGGGATTACAGGGCGATAGAAATCGGCCAGGATTGAAATGTGACCATAACCCTGGCTGATAATGAAACTGAAGAATACTCTCTTCACCTGGCACGGTTTACAGAGAAAAATCACCTGGTCGATGCGGGGTCCGCCATGTTCCGCCGTGCAGAAGGAGTTGAGGAGGAGCCGGTAATAGGACAACCGGGAGAATCAGGGCTTGGAGTCCTTCATTCCGGTCACATAGAGACAGCGGCAAATATCTGGTATTATGGAGATTCCGGTCAAATCGTTCACGAAGTGGAATCAGGTACTACCGTGGCGATCGGTTTTCCGGGTGATGAGGTGCTTTTTCGAGGCTTTGAAGCCTCAGGAAGCAGCGATTCTATTATCAGGAAAGAAGAATTTTCTTTCAGTGTCAATAGAGAGGGGATCACCATTGATAATACGGATGGATCAATAAAAACCCTCGAAGATCTGGTTAACCGGCTCAACCTCGATTTCAGAAAGAACTCGCAACTTCGTAACGAAGTCTATGCTACCATTGATGGAGGGCGGCTGGTGCTCCGTTCCAGGTCTGAAGATGTTATCGAGCTGGAGGAAATCGAAGGCACGCCGCTCCAGGATTGGGGGATATTGAGTTATACGCAGGTTACCTCGACAGATGGATTTTCTCTTCCAGACCAAGGTACTTTCTTTGTCAATGGTGTGGAAGTTACGTTACTATAGAAGCATGGAATACAAATACCGATGTTATAGATGCCATCCGGGATGCACTTTCAGAGGTTAACCTGGAAAATCGCATATTCGTTCGAGAAGTCGGTGATGGATTTGAACTCTACACCAATGATGGGACTGCGCTCATCCTGACTGATGGTAAGAATACCCCCTTGGTAGAGATGGGTATTTTCACCCAAGATAGAAAAATCGATCCTGAACAGGCCCCAGGAGTTACCTTATTGAACAGGCGGGAAGCCGAAGGAGCCTTGAAAGTCCTGCGGGATATGGAGTATTATTTGCGCACCAATGATTTTGAACGCATCTCTGCTATGAGCCTTGCAGAACTTGATGAGGAACTCAACACCCTGGTCAGGGTGCGTTCACAGGCAAAAGCGAGAACACTCCGCATGGAGACGCATCTTACACGTTTCGATGATTTTTCGGTGAATTTAAAACGCTTGTTGTCGATTAACGAGGATATCGATGTAGCTGAAGTCGTTATGCAGCTCCAGGAACACGAAAATGTCTACCAGATGGCGCTTGCTGCTGCTGCACGGGCAATGCAGCCTACGCTGTTTGACTTTTACGATGAGAGGATGATTTTCGACATCTTCTGGAACTTCCTCCACCGGAAGAATCCATTCCACACCAGGTGAACGCTACCTGATTGTATTTATGTATATAAGTATATCAACGGTCTATCTGCATTTTTATTACTCATCCGCTCAATACATATTAAGCCCCCATTTTCTGGCTGAATGATGAAGGCTGGTATTCATTGCAATCAGAACGCAATAAAACCCACCCGTGTCCTCAGCGGAGAATTGTGGTATTATGTTACTATACTATTTATTCTGCTGGGTTTCGCTGAAAAACATGAATGCGCAATAAATGTTGCTACAGTGAAGGCGGCGTTGGGGGGAATAGATTTGCTTGTTATCAGCCGTAAGGTAGACCAGAGCCTGAGAATCGGGGAGCATATCGAGGTCAAGATAGTAGGCATAGGCAAGGGAAAAGTAAGAATAGGGATATCTGCTCCCTCTGATGTACCTGTATATAGGGAGGAACTGTATCAAACGCTGGTAAAAGGAAACCGCAAGTCTCTGTTTACCTCGAAAGAGATGGTGGAAGCCATGAAACACATGTTTTCTCCCCCTCCTTCATCTTCCTGATTTTCCCCCATCTTTCTTCTTGATTTTCCCCCATCTTTCTTCTCGCTTCAAACAACTTCTGGAAAGTAACTCACCCTTTTTTTCGATAGGGGGCTTCTTATCGGGAATGAAGGGGAACGGGGAAGCATTGTATGGAGTATACTTGTAGAGAAAAAAGAAAGGAGAATCACCTGATGCGTGTGAGTGTCATATTATTTATCGGAGTAGTACTGGTGGCACTGTGTTTTTTCGGGAGCGACCAAGCCGTTGCCCGCGAAGCTCCCGATTTCACCCTCCGTACACTTGCTGGGGATTCCCTGTCCCTGTCTGATTATGTTGGGAGTCCAGTGGTTATTTCTTTTTTTACCACTTGGTGTCCTTTCTGTGCCGAGGAACTATCCTACCTGCAGGAATTATACTCCAAATATGGTGAGGCAAGGGATTTGAAGGTTGTGGGAGTAAATATCGCAGAATCCGAGCAGAAAGTTCAAGAGCTGATTTCCCGTATCGGGATTACCTATCCCGTGCTGCTTGATGAGGGAAGTAGTGTAGCGAGCCAATACCGTGTTGTCGGATTACCTACTTCCTATCTCGTGAATCCTGATGGATCAATTTCTGATATGATAATTGGAGCATCAAGACCTGCGGTATGGATGGAGAAATTGGAAAAAATATTTTGGTATGAAGGGCTGGAGGAAGAAGATATTGAAGAGTTGGTTTCTTTCACCACGGATTTGGTATTGTTGGATTTGCGGGGGGAAAAGGAGAACCCTTTTCCCGACCATGAAGGTGTTCAGTATATTCTACGCAGGGATATAGACACAATTACCGAAGGCCTTCAACCTGATCACGTATACCTGATTTATGCCGATACAAGTGGGAAAGGGGTAATGGCATCTCGCAAACTCGCTCAAGAAGGCTTTACTATGATATTTTACCGTCTTGCCGATGATACGGAGCCCTGACAAATCGACAGTCCTTCTTATTGTCTCCTCCATCTTCGTTCTTTTGTTAACCGGGTACTATTTTTGGGGAAGTGCCCGGCTTTCTTCTTCAGTTTCCATGGAAGAAGAAGAGGTGGTGACTTTTGAGCCGGCTCAGCTTGAGGTTAACTTGGAAATGGCGGAAATAAGCGCATTCAGTGGTGAGAGGAGAGAATGGGAGCTCCGGTCACGATCCATAACAAAGCGCGATTCCTTGCTATATCTCGAAGATGTTGAGGGTGAGCTTTTCCGGGATAACCTTCCTTCTTTTCGGCTGCAAGCGGAGGAAGGGATGGTGAATATAGACTTGGGATGGATCGAACTCGAGATGATACAACTTGATTCCCCGGAGGAAGGTACAATTACTGGAGGAAGTCTTGTTTGGCAAAATGAGGAGGAATTATTCTTGGTGAATAATCTTTCCATGGATACGGGTACAGCACGAATAACCGCCGGTTCAGGAGCGATTTCACCCCAGGGCGGAAATATTCTGCTGGATGAAGGGGTAGAAGTACGGTTAAAGGTGAGCGGTGTTTCACCGTAGATCTCAAGGGTGATCTTCCGGATTCATCATGGTTGGTGAGAATTTCATGATTAGATGGTGATACGGATTCCCCTGGAGCGGGAGGAGAGAGTGAAAAAAGAAAAAGGGTTTGTGGGATTGCTCATAAAAATTTTGGTTGTATACATTTTTCTCATGCCTGCTTTGGCCGGAGCGCAAGAGGAAGAAGTGGTTATTCGTACTACGATGGCAGAATACGACGAAGAAACTGGACGTATATTCGCCCAGGGAGAATCAACCATCACCTGGCAGGGGATAACAATGGTATGTCCTTATTTGGAATTGGACACTATAAAACAGGAAGCGACAAGTTCAGGAGAGATTGTTATTACCTGGGAAGGTGCGAGGGTGGAAGCTCGGGAGCTGTTTTTTTCCGGGGAAGATAACCGGGCACATCTTTCCGGTGTTGACGGAGTGAGCGATACGCATTCTTTCTCAGCCGCTGAGGTTGTCTTTGATTTTACCAGGGAGCGTATGGTAATGACAGGAAACCCTCTTTTGGAGTTGAGCGAGTATACGATACGTGCCCAGTCAATAGAACACTCTTTCCCCGCACGATCATGGCTTGCTTCATCGGTAACGCTTACCCGTCCAGGATGGGAAGGGAGTTCCGAAAGGGCTTTTTACCGTGAAGGGGATGAAGTGATTGAGCTCTCAGGAAACGCGCGGGTGAGAAGAGAAGAAAGTACTTTACAGGGGAATAAGGTACTGGTGTTTCTGGAAACCGGTCGAGTGAGAGTAGAGGGTGACGTGGAGATCACCATAGCCCAGTGATGGCGGTGAAAGCTTTGAACAACGGAAATTGGAAAACCCTGCGGGGACAGTCTCTTTCGAAGGCATACAACCGTAAACGTATTGTGGATGAAGTGAATGTGGAGGTAAGCCGTGGAGAAATAGTAGGTTTATTGGGCCCAAACGGAGCTGGGAAGACCACTACGTTTTATTTAATGGTTGGTTTGGTGAGACCGGATGGCGGGACAGTGTATCTTGATGATTTGGAACTTACACAATACCCGATGTTTTCCCGGGCTCGGATGGGGGTAGGGTACCTTCCCCAGGAGGCTTCAGTATTCCGCCGGTTGAGCGTACAGGAAAATATCGACCTGGTACTTGAGATGCAGGGTTTCCCAAAAAAAGAAGTGAGGAACAAGAGAAATAAACTGCTGGAAGAATTCGGCATTGCATCGCTCTCTCATTCTCAAGCCAATCTCCTCTCCGGCGGTGAGCGCAGACGACTGGAAATCGCCCGCGCCATAGCGACATCACCATCTTTTTTGCTCTTGGACGAACCCTTTACCGGTATTGATCCTATTGCGGTTGAAGAAATTCAAGGGATCATCCAGTTTCTGGCTTCCCGAGATATCGGAGTACTGATCACCGATCACGCGGTCAGGGAAACACTGGCGATCACCGATCGATCGTATATCATGTTTGAAGGGAAGATTTTGACTGCAGGGACGTCGAAGGAAATTATCGAATCTGAATTGAGCCGTAAACATTACCTCGGTGAACGGTTTAACCTGTAACATGATTATTTTTTTCATGAGTGAAAACACAGAGCGGTTATGACTATCCTTGATCGGTATATCTTAAAGCAAGCCTTGGTGAATTTCGGTTTTGGAGTCACTCTTTTTGTGACCATTCTGACAGCAGGCGATCTCCTTTTTCGATTAACTCGTTTATGGTTGCAAACGGGATTAGCCTTTGGAACAGTTTTGAGGGTCTTTTTTTACAGTATTCCATCGTTTCTCATCTACGTTTTGCCCATGGCTGTTTTGCTTGCGGTGTTGCTCACTACGAGCCGATTGGCTGCGGGAAGCGAAGTGATAGCGCTCAAAGCGAGTGGGATAAGCCTGAAGAGAGTGACCCTGCCTTTTTTTCTACTCGCGTTGTGGGCATGCACGGGAACTGTTATTTTGAGTGAGTGGGCGTTGCCGGCTTCCGTGGTTCGTTTACAGGAAGTAGTGGGAGAAGAGAGCGCTATGCCGGACTGGCTGGTGCAGGAAAATACTTTTTTTACCGATACAAGTGTGCCAGGGATGGAGAGGGTTTTCTATGTCAAGCGTATCGACCGGGAAAGGGATCTCCTGCATGATGTTATCGTGCAGGAATTTGATCAGGGAAGCCTTACTCGAATTATTAATGCTGAACAGGCCTTTATTGGAGCTGACCAGTGGATTTTTCTCAATGGTGTGTACTACGAGATGGATGAACAGGGAAGGGTCGAACGGGTTGTCCGTTACCAGCGGGAAGTAGTGTCTACGACACAGACGATGACGGAGATGATCGAAGCAAGACGCAAACCACAGGAAATGAGCTTTGCGGAACTTTCGGATTTTATCGAAAGAGAGGGGGAACGAGGACAACACACAGTTCCCATGGAGGTTATGCTCTGGCAGAAAACAGCCATTCCCTTTGCATGCCTTGTATTCGCGCTTTTGGGGGTTCCCTTGGGAGTCACTTCCCCTCGTGCAGGCAAATCGGTGGGTATAGGGATAAGTATATTGATTGTTTTCGGGTATTATGTATTTTTTTCATTGAGTGGGGCTCTGGCGGAAGGAGGAACTATTAATCCTTTTTTCGGAGCGTGGTTTGGGAACTTCATTGGGATAGCAGCCGGTGTGATATTGTTGTGGGTGAAAGACAGTCATTGAGAATACTGTATTCAAGGTTTCTGAAGGTTTGACAAGGAGAAGATTATGGATTTTTCTTCGTTTTTGTTGATTTTTACGATATTGCTGATTAGTGGAATCATCGCTTACCTGGGAGATATCCTGGGACGACGTATCGGAAAACGCAGGTTGTCGGTGTGGAAGCTTCGACCACGTTATACGGCAATACTCATGAGCATTGTCACCGGCATTCTCATCGCGGCTGTGACGCTCACGCTGTTGAGCCTTGCTTCTGAAGATGTGCGAACGGCGCTTTTTGGAATGGCGGAATTGAGAGAACGTTTGGAAGAACTCAATCTCGAGGTTATAGAGAGGAACATGGAGCTTGCCACTGCCCGGCGGGAGCTGGAAAATTACCAGCAGCGCATCGGGGAGCTTGAACAGAGAGAACGGGATTTGCAGGTTTCAAGCGCTTCGCTTGAGGAGCAAGTAGGGTTACTGTCAGCCGAAGTTGGAGAATTACGAAGCCAGCGGAATGAATTAAGAGAGGAAATTCAGCTCTTTCAAGCTGAATTGACAAGGCTGCGTAGTGCGATAATGGCCATACGACAGGGAGAGATTCTCTTTCGAGATGATGAAGAAATATTACGAGCCATAGCTCCGGCAGTTATGGATGAGGGGGAGGCGGAAGAATATCTTGTGAGTCTCATCCGGAGAGCTGATGAACTGGCAGTGTTGGCTGGAGCCGGAAAGGATGTAGACACCCAACGGTCCATCTTTGTGCTTGAGGACAACTATACCCAAACCCTGGAACGATTGACCGACGCTTCCAATGAGCATGTCATACGTTTGGTGGCTTCGATTAACGTGTTGAAAGGGGAGCCGGTTATATCCCGTTTTTTGATTGATGAAAATCGCAGGATATTTGCTGACGGTGAAGTGGTGATGGAACGCTTGCTGCGCCTTGAGGAAGGCACAACAAACGTTGAGTTACAGTTGGGAGAACTGCTGCAGGACCTGAATACTCTGGGTGTGAGAAGAGGCATACTGCCTCAGCAGGGTCGAGTTGGAATAATATCTGCTACGAATCTTTCCGAGACCACTCGAACACTTGAAAGTTTGAGCGGTGAGGTGACTATTCAGGCTGTAGCGACAGGAGACGTGTACACCGCCGGACCCTTGCGGGTTCGCTTACACATAAGTGATTAATAGGCTCCATAGCGGCAGAGAAACGAGAGACAGCAAAGTAGTGAGAAAAATTAGGCTGGAAGCAAGATCAAGGTCCAGGCTGTAAAGGGAAGCCAGGGCATAAGAGGTCATAAGAGTTGGGGTCGCCGCTTGGAGAATCATTACTTCACGGTAAAGTTCCGGTAAAGGCAGGAATCTCACCACTCCCAAGAAGAGTAAAGGCAGGAATGCCAGCTTTATGAGGGTACCCGCCAGAAGCGGCTTCAGGTGACGTGAGAGATGGGTGGGAGAAAGGGACAATCCTATGGCCACCATGATGAGCGGTACCGTGGAATCCGCTAGTCTTTCGACAGCTTCCATGATAATGGGGGGGAGAGTGGTGCCTTGCATGACGAGAGCGATCCAGAAGGCAATAAAGGGCGGAAGCTTCAGTATTTCCCACAGGTTGCGGAAAGAAAACCTCCCTGTGAGGCTGTAAACACAAAATGCGACACCCACCGAGTAAAGGGCGAGGAAATTTGCCATTTGATCAAAAAATATCGCTGGTGGCAGAGCGCTTTCTCCACGTAAGGCCATGATGAAAGGGTATCCAAGAAAAGCTGTATTCCCAAAGGCCGCTCCCATGGCAAAGCTGGCCGCACTTTTGATTTTCAATGATAAAAAGCGTGTTCCCAGGAAAAACGAAGCGATAAAGGCCCCGCTGATCAAGAGAAATCCCGGCAGGGGAATGGTCCATAAAGCGATATCCATTTCCGCTCCATGCAGTGAACGAAAGACAAGGCAGGGAAAGGAAATAAACAGTACGAAGCGATTTAGTAAACGAGCAGTTTCAGGAGGAAAGACCTTACCTGCCCGGAGGGCTACCCCCAGGCCGATGAGCAGAAATATTACCCCCAGAACGTGGTACATGATTACTCCTCACGAACGGAATTTACAAGGTTTCCTAATCCTTCGATCACAACTTCAACGTTATCGCCTGCATGCAGGGGTCCGACGCCTGAAGGAGTCCCGGTAGCAATGACGTCTCCAGGGAGGAGGGTCATGATGGAACTGATAAAAACGATTAACTCCTCTACCGGGAACAGTAGAAGGGATGTGGAGGAAGATTGCTTGATTTCTCCGTTCAATCTGAGTGACACCGTAAGATTGCCAGGTTCTATATCTGTTTCTATCACAGGTCCGAGGGGGGCGAAGGTGTCGAATGATTTACCCCGCGTCCATTGCCCATCTAAGCGTTGTAAATCACGGGCGGTGACATCATTGAAGCAGGTATAGCCCAGAATGTGGTCGCCCACCCGGTCAGTTGTGATGTGCCGGGTGGTTTTCCCTATCACAACAGCAAGTTCAGCCTCATAGTCGACATGGTGGGAGATGGAAGGTAATATGATAGCTTCCTCAGGGCCTATTACAGCGGTAGAAGGTTTCATGAAGAGAACCGGATATTCCGGCATCTGGTGTCCGAACTCTTCGATGTGGTCTTTATAGTTCAAGCCAACGGCTACCACTTTTGACGGAACAACGGGTGGCAGAAGTTTTACTTCATTCAATGCGTATATTGCACCACTCGGGGTAAAAGAGGTGTAAAACGAACATTCTTTGATTTCCGCTATTGTCTCTCCCCTTACTATACCGAAACCGGCTGTGTTTGAATTTTTCTTCAGAAAACGGACCAGCTTCACGGAATTCACCTAGACCTTGTGCATTGCTGCGATTATTGCTTCTCCTACCTGGGAAGTAGAAGCGGCCGTGGGATCGTCCCTGTGAGGTTTCATATCATATGTTACTGTTTTACCCTCCCGGACAACATGACCTAAGGCGTGCTCTAATCGGTCGGCCTTTTCTTCCTCGCCTATATGACGAAGCATCAGCATGGCGGACAGGAGCATGGCCATGGGGTTTACCCGGTTGTATCCTTTGTAACGAGGAGCCGATCCATGAGTAGGCTCAAAAACAGCGTAATGGTCTCCTAAGTTAGCACCTGGTGCAACACCCAAGCCTCCTATGAGCCCCGCTCCCAGATCGGAGATTATATCTCCATACAGGTTTGGGAGTACGAGAACATCATACATTTCAGGTTTTTGCACTAGCTGCATACACATATTGTCGACTATGCGGTCCTCGAAATCGATATCCGGAAACTTTTTAGCGACCTCTCTTGCTGTCTTGAGAAACAATCCATCAGAGTATTTCATGATATTAGCCTTGTGTACGGCTGTTACTTTTTTACGTTTATTTCTGCGGGCATATTCAAACGCGAAACGTACAATACGCTCGCTTCCAAAAACCGAAATCGGTTTCAAGCTGACGCCGGCATCTGGTCGAATGCTTCCCCCTCCCAGCTTCTCAACGGTTTGGGAAAGCTCGAGTGTTTCTGGTTTTCCCATTTCAAATTCAATGCCGGCATACAGGTCCTCCGTGTTTTCTCTTATAACTACCAAATCAATATTTTCATAACGGGAACGTACTCCTTGGTAACTCTTACAGGGTCTCACGCAGGCGAAAAGATCAAGTTCTTTACGCAGGGCTACGTTCACACTGCGGAATCCCGTTCCGATAGGAGTTGTAATGGGTCCCTTCAAAGCAACATGGGTACGTTTTATGGATTCAAGGACTGCAGGTGGAAGAGGGGATCCACATTTTTCCATGACATCGGCACCCGCATCCTGTACATCCCATTCAACATCAAGATCAAGAGCCTGGAGAACTGTAGTGACAGTTTCGGTTATTTCCGGTCCGGTTCCATCTCCTGGAATCAAAGTTATTTTGTGCTTCATGGTATATTCTCCTCTCCTGCTGAATTTGCGCTTTTTTATGAGATGATATCATTCATAAGCCAGAATAATATCATACTAAGAACACTTGCAAAAGAGGAGGTAAGGGGTCTATACTTGCATTCATGCACAATCTGACGATACACTTTGCAACCGTGGGATGCATTGGGGGTTGAAAGAGTGAGCGATATTACCGCGTTTGAAAGCAACTTGATATTGAGCGAAGAAAAGATCAGTGATTTGGTTGGGAAATACGATACGCCTCTCTTTATCATTTTGCGGGATGTGATAGTAAGGAATTTCCGTGCTTTTAAATGTTTCTTCCCACGCGTGGAGCCATATTACGCGGTGAAAGCAAACCCTCATCCTTCAATTATTCAACTATTACAAGAAGAGGGTTCTTCATTTGATGTTGCCTCAAAGAATGAAATCGAGCTTGTGTTGCGGTGCGGTGTACCACCCGATAAACTCATTTTCGCCAATACCATTAAACGGAAGAAAGGAATCCGCTTTGCGCGGGAGATGGGTATTCCACTCTTTACTTTTGACAATGAAAACGAGATCAAAAAAATGGCCTCACTCTTCCCCGGTGCTAAAGTTCTTTTGCGTTTGAAAACAGCTTCTGAAGGGAGCCGCATCAATCTTTCCTACAAATTCGGAGCCGAAGCTCAGGAAGCTTTGGACTTACTGAAAAAGTCACGTGATGCCGGTTTGCGGCCCTTGGGTTTCAGTTTTCATGTCGGTTCACCCTGCCACAATCCGCACAATTATGTTGTCACTCTTCAAACGGTACACAGTCTGCTTCACGAAGCGGCTGCAATTGGTTTTAGGCTTCAAGTGGTTGATATCGGCGGAGGCTTTCCTCTCCATCTTACGCGGTTGGAAAACCCTGTGGATAGCGTGGAAAGTATGGCCGAAGCAGTATATCCTCATCTCTCACATTTCTTCAACAAAGGAATGCGGGTCATCGCAGAACCAGGGCGTTGCCTGGTAGGAAGCGCATGCATGCTGGTAACAAAAGTTATAGGAAAAGCGGTACGATCAGGAAGACTCTGGTATTATTTAGATGACGGGATTTACGGAACGTTTTCCGCTATTCCTTTTGACAAGGCTACATTTGAATTTCATCCATTCCGCAATGATCTCTCCCCCGAACCATGTGTTTTAGCGGGGCCTACTTGTGATTCTCTTGATGTTATTGCCGAAGACGTGTTGATTTCGCCTCTGGAACTTGACGATAAGATCGTCGTAAAAGATATCGGAGCATATTCATGGGCTTCAGCGACCACGTTTAATGGTTTTGAAAAACCTACAGTGGTATTCATTTGAAGAAGTCCCGTTATTTGCGAAACACCTTGTTATTAAGCGAAACGCAAATTGAACTCCGGACAGCCCGGTAAGCAGTATCCACATCTCAGACATGTCTCTTGATCAACTTCTGGCTTTTTTTCACCCATATGAATGGCTCCCGAAGGACAGGTTTCCACGCAACGGTAACATTGTCTGCAATATCCGAGAACCACAACTTTTTTCTTTTCCCTTGCAAGACATTTCTCAATCAACCCTTGTGGTACGGAGCGATCGTTGAATAGATGTAAATGTACATCAAGCTCCTCTTTCCTCACCATTCCTACGGAAACCGCGTCCATTTCACGCAGGTTGCGGGTGAATTCTATTGCATCCAGGAGGCGTTCAAGATAGTGTCCACCACCCAGGGCTTTCATCGCGTAAAGGCCTTTGCCTGCCTGATGTACCGTTTGTACAGCTTTCAACATGTCTTGAAGGTTTCCTCGCAAGATTCCCAAGCCATCGAGGTTGACAATGGGAAATACGATATCGATGTCCTCGTAAGTGGCTGCTTCTTCCACCACGTCTACTGCATGCGTAGAAATTCCGACAGTTCGTATAAGTCCTTTATCCCGGTAATCAACAAGGCACTGTAATGCTCCTTCACGTTCAATAAAAACTTCCCGTTTTGCACGAGCGGCATGAAGGTGAAATATATCTATTGTTTCTCTCCCCAACCCCTCCAGGGCGTCAAAAATGCTTTTTTCCATGTCCGCATAAGTTTCCGCGGTGGATTTGGTGGCGATAACTACATCATTCTCTTTTGCGAAAGCCTCTTTAAGGTATGAGTATGTGCCATACAACTCAGCTGTGTCGTAGAAGTTAACTCCGTTTTCAAAAGCTTTACGCAGGAGGGCCACACCCTCGTTCATGGGAATTCCTGCCTGGAGAGGGCCCATTGGTAGCGTACCGAAGCAAAGCTGAGATATGCGGATGTCGAGTTTGCCCATAAGGTTCATTTTCACGGTGAAATCATCTCTCTTTGTCTGGTTTTCTTTCCCTGTTTCACAAATTTTTTGGGTTAATATGTGCTGTATAATGTGTATTCGCTTATTATAGTTAAGGGGAGTTTTGATTGTCAAAAAAAGAGCGGGCAACACGACCGGGCTTTATATGTTGAGTATACCATTTCCACATTTTGTACTGAGATGGTTTATTGGTATAATGAATTTAAAATTTTCGAGATCTATAACCTGCCGGATTTCAAAGGGAATTGCGTATGGCTGTACAAGCATATATTTTGATTCGAACAGAAAACGGAAAAGCATATCATGTGAAGAAAGAACTTGAATTTATCCCGGGAGTGAAGCAGGTAAACCGGGTTATGGGACCTTTTGATATTATCACACTGGTAGAAGCGGAAAATACAAAGCAAATTGGAGAAAATATTCTGAGGGATATCCAAGCAGTGAATGGAATCCGTAGAACCCTCACCTGCCCCGTTATTTAAATGCCAAGAACCGCTTGGAGTGAATATGGAGCCAGAAGAGAAAATAACCAGTAAAGAACAACAGATTCTGTTCTTCATAGAAGAGTACTTCCGTCAGCGGGGATATCCACCAACGGTGAGAGAGATTGGCAAAGCTGTAGGACTTCAGTCCTCATGCAGTGTACATTATTACTTGAAGAAACTTGAAAAGAATGGTTTTTTACGCAGAGATTCTTCAAAACCCCGTGCTATAGAAGTTCTCCCTCATCTATTAGGGATTAACCCGGATCAGGACTCGGTGAATATCCCGGTGCTCAACTCTCTCTATTTAAATGGAGAAAAGGTCTGTTTTGATGATGTTCAGTTTTTTATACCCTTTCCCAGATATCTATTGGGGAAAGGAAGATTTTTTGCTCTTTGTTGGCCCGGTCCCACCTGTATTCGTCCATGTTTAAAAGAAGGGGATTGGGTGGTTGTTCGACATGATGATGAAAATGCTGAATTGAATGATGGCGAGCTGGTTGTCGCTGTCGGAGGTGAGGGTATTCTCGTCGGCGTGCTGACTCAAGGTGGGCTTGCCATTGAATTGTTTCCAGGAGAAAATGATGGACGGAAAATAAGAAAACGCCGTTTCCGAATCGCGGGTAAAGTGGTAGGTATTTGGCAAAACCTATAAAAACGGGGGTGAAAAAGTGATTGTTACAAGAGAAATAAAAGTATCAACCAAGGGCCATACAGATATTATCAATATCACCTCACAGCTCAAGGATGTTGTGGCCCAGTCACGTCTTTCCTCCGGTATGGTATGTTTATTTGTGCCTGGGACAACAGCAACTCTCACGACAATGGAATATGAACCAGGCTTGATAAAGGATGTAAGGCAGTATTGGGAAAAAGTAGCCGGCTCGCGTGATGAGTACGAACATAATGCACGTTGGGGCGATGGTAATGGTTACGCCCATGTGCGTTCAGCTTATAGCGGCCCTTCACTGGTAATTCCTATTATTGAGGGGAAGCCGGTTTTAGGAACCTGGCAGGAAGTGGTATTCATAGACTTTGATAACCGGGCGAGATCCCGCACCATATTGGTTCAAATGGTGGGAGAGTAAAATCATGAACACGACTTTTGTTTTCAGGTTACCGAAAGAAATATACTATGGTTCAGGGGAGTTAAGAGAAACTGGAACTATCGTGAAAAAATTGGGAAAAAAAGCGCTTGTGGTATGTGGGAGAAACGCTACTCGCAAAGCCGGTTTTCTTTCCCGGTTGGAAGATTCCCTGAATGACTCAGGAATCCACATGAATATATTTGATGGAGTGGAACCGGAACCCTCGCTCGAAA
>SKXZ01000197.1 GCA_007128145.1 Candidatus Nitricultor lacus
AGAAGCTGTTGAAATATCAGCATGACAAATAGGAAAACTGGAACCAATCCCAGGGTAATGTGAAAACCAAAGAATGACCCAATAATTCCTCCCAGCCAGGGAAAAAGAAAGATGCCGAAGCCATTGTTGAACATAACCCAACCGGAAGCAGTTGCAGCTGTATCGGGATAGTTCACTACTGCGAAAGCTAAAGTTGTTGGAATAGTTGTTGAGAGAAGGAAGCCGCCCATGAAAAGAAGAATGGGTGTACTCCAGGAACCGGGAACCAGAAAAACCGCCAGGGCTGTAAGGATAATACCGCCTGTGGAGTTGATGCGGATCATGGTGAGATGGCCAATTTTGTCAGATAAACGGGAAAGGAGAAACCGACCCGCAAAAAGTCCCAACCAAAAATTTGAAAGAAACATTGCTGCTGTGCCTTCCGGCCAACCTCGTTCAATAAGAAAAGTGACCATCCAACCATTTAATATAGTGACCCCGCCGGAGTAAAAAATCATGGTCGCTCCCATGAACCAAAAAGCTTTTTTTCGGAACACCTTAACAAGTTCATGGAGGCTTGATGGAGTCGCCCTGCGTGGTATGAAAGAAGGAAGAAATGAAACTAAAGCAACAAGGGTGAATATTGCCACTATCGTGTAATAACTCTGCCAGGTAAACCCTGATCCAGTGAGGCTGGCAAACAGCCAGGGTGCTGTAAAAGAGCCAAGGCCAAAGAATGCGTGTATGATATTGAGGATTGTTCCTGGATTACGCGTGAAAATACTTGTTGCAGCGGGATTGGTCATACAGTCTAAAAACCCCAACCCTATGCCACTTATGAGAAAAAACAACACTATAGTAGTAAAAGAAGAGAGCAGGGAAATACCTAAAAATGCTCCGAACGCAATTGCCAATCCTATTCGCAAGATCTTGTCCTGAGGAATGATGTCTCCCAGAATTCCCGCAGCCATGAGTGAAAAGAAATATCCCAATCCTTGGAAAAAGAACACCCTTCCGACTATATCCGGTGAAAGAGCGAAATCTCTTGCAATTGAGGAAATAAGCGGACCCGTTCCTGAAATACCGAATCCAATAAGCACCATGCCAAGGATAAATGGTATGAGCAATATCTTTTTTGGCAATTGTACTGTCCTCCCTTCCGTGAATAGGCAAGTAACAAATGGTAAGTTTATTGTGTGATCTTTCACTTTTCATTGTACCATGGAAGCAGGTGAAACGTGGCTTATAGTATAGGTTAGCCCTGAGAGATGTTTTCGGGACCAGAGAAGAAAGCAGTACATGATAATAACGAATGCAAGATAGTAAAAAGAGTTTCGAGGAGAAAATCAGATTATGCATTTTTAAGATGTCAAGCAGATTCCGCTGGTTTTCCTTCTCCTTCATTTCGTTTCTTTTCATAGTCTTCTATGGCGGATTTTACAGCTTCTTCAGCGAGAACCGAACAGTGCATTTTAGCAGGTGGCAAGCCATCCAGGGCTTCAACAACTGCTTTGTTGGTGATGTTTTGTGCCTCATGAATAGGCTTTCCTTTAATAAGCTCAGTAGCAATGGAAGAGGTCGCTATTGCCGCACCACAACCGAAAGTCTCAAACATTGCGTCTTCAATGATATCGTTTTTGATCTTCAGGTACATTACCATAACGTCTCCACAAACGGGATTGCCCACCTTTCCGACCCCATCGGGATTATCCATTCTTCCGACGTTCCTTGGGTTTCGAAAATGATCAAGCACTTTTTGACTGTACATTCTATAAATTCTCCTCTCTCATTGCCGTGAGGAGTAAGGAGTGAGGGGTAAGGAGTTAAAAAAACTCACCTCTTACGTTTCACTTTTCCCGCTTTGATGCTCCCAACTCCCAGCCCAAAGTGTACTGTATGGTGCGTTACAATCTAAGCTAATGGCTTGTTTTCGATGTTCCTTTCGAATTATAACATAGAGAGAGAATTCTACGTGAGAGATTGTGCCTTGAATGGGGACATCTTGCGAAGTTTTTCCACTACTCGGGGAAAAACTTCAAGAACCGTATTGATTTCTTCTTCAGTGTTGGTTTTTCCGAGACTAAAGCGAATTGAGCCATGAGCATCTTCGTGAGGATATCCACATGCGAGTAGCACGTGAGATGGTTCAAGAGACCCCGAAGTACAAGCTGAACCGCTTGAAACCTCGATACCTTCAAAATCGAGGTTGAGCAGCATTGCTTCACCTTCAACGTATTTGACCAGGACGAGACTCGTATTATACAGCCGTAATACGTTTTTTGATACTATTCGCACTTCAGGTATGGATTTGAGAATTCCCTCTTCTAGTTTGTCACGAAGCGCTCCAATCCGGAAAACCTCTTTATTGATTTCCTGGTGGGCAATTTCAGCGGCTTTTCCCATCCCGATGATGCAGGGAACGTTTTCGGTACCGGCTCGCCGGCCTTTTTCGTGATGTCCGCCGACAATTTGTGGGTTAATGCGAATGTTTTTGCGACAATATACGAAACCAGCTCCTTTTGGTCCTCCGAATTTATGTGCTGAGGCAGAAAGAAGATCAATAGGAAGAGATGAGCAATCGAGGGGTATTTTACCTACTGCTTGCACTGCATCGGTATGGAAAAGAATTCCGCGTTCATGGAGTAAGAAGCCAATTTCCTCAATGGGTTCCATAACTCCACTTTCGTTGTTCGCAGTCATAACTGAGACAAGCACTGTATCAGGACGTAGTGCTTCTGCTAATGTTTGTATTTCTATTCTCCCGTCCGAGTTAACAGGAAGAAAAGTAACTTCATATCCTTCTTTTTCAAGACGCTTAAATACATTGAGGACGGCATGGTGTTCTATGGATGACGTTACGAGGTGTCGCCCTTTTTTTTTAGTGGCTTCAAGTGTTCCTCGTATGGCGAGATTGTTTGCCTCGGTACCTCCAGATGTAAATATTATTTCTTTTTCATGACAGTGCATGAGAGTGGCTATGTGATGTCGGGCTTCTTCGATCGCTGCGCGTGCTTCTTGACCAAAAGAGTGGACAGAAGAAGGATTACCGTATTTCTCTGAGAAATACGGAAGCATTTTTTTCACAACTCTTGGGTCGGCCGGGGTAGTGGCATTATGATCCAGATAAATCACCAACGTATCCTCCTTCTCCTTTTGCGATATCATCGAGAGATTTGTCGATCAGGGTATCGCGAATCTTGGTGGAAATCGTGTACCAAAGGTTACGGGTCGGACAGTCGTTGGATTTTCCACACAACTGAGGATTCTCTACACAATCAACCAGAGTGAGGGGTCCTTCAAGAACTGAAGCCACTTCCCAGAGGTTAATATCTGACGGTGGTTTATCTAAAACATACCCACCTCGATTTCCCCTAATACTTCGTATGAATCCTGCGGTTTCAAGCGGCATGATCAGTTGACGCAGGTAATTTAAAGATATATTCTGCCTGTGAGCAATATCTTTGAGTTTCACTGGTTTATCATTTTGGTGGATTGCTAAATCTATCAGTAAACGCAAGCCGTATCGTAGTCGAGTAGATATCTTCATGAAATCCTCCTTGTATCTGATATAAGTATAGTTAAATAGTAAAGATATTTTATATTCATGTCAAGACTTATGCAAGGAAATGTCAAGGAAATATTGTTATGAGTAAAAAACAGCATTGGCAATTAATACACTTTTTTCTGTATTCCGAAAAATTTTAGAGCGTAAAACCTGTTTTTGTTCAATGGCGAAGTTGTTTTTTCCAACTCGAATTTATGCTATTCTACTTAAATCTTTCAACTACTGTATAATCAATCGTTTTGTGAGAGCTTCTCAATAATAATGAACTGATTTAGAAAAAAGGCCTCAAGTTCGATACGAAAAGAATAAAACATTGGAAGGATGAAAAGGGTGTTCGAAGTATGTGTTCCTGCTACCAGCGCCAACTTATCATGTGGTTTTGATGTTCTGGGGTTAACTCTTGACCTTTTTTATATTGTCCAGGTGGAAGAAAGAGAAGGATTTGATATAACGATTTCTCATGTGGGTGAAGGAGAAAGTGAAATTCCCCAGGGTGAAAAGAATATATTTGTACAAGCAGTTCGAACCGTTTGGAAGGAAGCGAAATTTTCAGGAACAGGTATGAAAGCGAAATCCCGAAGCACAATTCCAGTCAAGAGGGGCTTGGGGAGTAGCGCCGCTTGCGTCGTAGCTGGAGTAACGGCTGGAAATATACTTGCGGGGAACCCTTTTAAAGACGATGTATTGATGCGTTTGGCTACCCTTTTAGAAGGACATCCTGATAATGTTATGCCTGCTTTCGTTGGTGGTTTTGTTGCTACTTTTCTCGACAGGGAAAAAATATATTTTAAAAAATATGATTTTTTTTCTGATTTGGAAATGATCGTATGCATTCCACCGTATCAACTGAGTACCGGGAAAATGCGGAAAATGCTCCCGCAATGTTACTCCCGGAGGGATGTTGTGTTCAATCTTTCGCGCATTGCCCACTTGGTTGGAAGTGTCGCAATGTGTGATCGTGAGGGTTTTTTTGCTGCTCTGGAGGACAGGGTTCATGAGCCGTACAGAGGAAAATGGATTAAAGGATATTTTGAAGTGAAGGAATTTCTTGATACGCAAGGATTGGGAAAAGTCATAATAAGTGGATCAGGACCGACACTTATCCTTTTTCTTCGATTACCCTGGAATAGCAGCGTTGAAAAAGAAATCCGAAAAATTTTTTATGCCGCTGGTGTTGATGAGATACAACTAAAAAAAGTATCCTGGGTGAACACAGGTGTGAAAGTGGTGGTTTCATGAATTTTATTGTTCAAAAATACGGGGGATCATCTGTGGCTGATCTTGAAAGAGTCCGCCATGTGGCTTACCGCATCAGGGAATACCTGGAACAGGGGCACCAACTGGTGGTCGTGGTTTCTGCAATGGGGAAAACTACTGATCAACTTTTACACATGGCGTTTGAAGTGCACCCAAGACCACCTGAACGCGAATTGGATATGCTGTTGGCCACTGGAGAGCAGATATCTGTTTCACTGTTGTCGATAACGCTTGATTCCCTCGGCATTAACTCAATATCACTCACTGGTGGACAAGCTGGTATAATAACGAGTGATTTTTACACCAGAGCTAAAATACTGCGAATACACAGCGACCGAATCCGTTCTCATCTTTCAGAGGGGAAAGTAGTAATAGTCGCCGGTTTTCAGGGAAAAACATCAAATGAGGATATCACAACCTTAGGAAGAGGTGGAAGCGACGCCACGGCCTGCGCTTTAGCAGCGGCGCTTCACGCTGATTATTGTGAGATATTCACCGATGTAAGTGGTGTGTTTACTGCAGATCCACGTATAGTGCCTCATGCTCACAAAATCAACCGTGTATCCTATGACGAGATGGCTGAGATGGCCAGTCTTGGTGCAAGGGTGTTGCAATTGAGAGCAGTTGATTTTTCTCAAAAATACGGTGTCAGGGTTCATGTGCGTTCATCCTTCAATAAAGAGTAGGGCACTTGGGTTGA
>SKXZ01000210.1 GCA_007128145.1 Candidatus Nitricultor lacus
CAGGATTCCTCAGAATAAAGCAGATTACAGCGAATGACATTATAGCATAGCTCTTTCCATACCGCAAAACTACCGCACCGATTTAATTACCTGATCTATCGCCTTGAAAAACTCCCTGTTTGACTTTGTATTTCTCATTCTGTCAATGACCATCCGAACGCCCTCCTGAGGTTCAACGTTTGCTAATAATTTGCGAAGCATCCAGATGCGTTCCAAGTCTGGCTTTCTGATCAAGAGTTCTTCCCTGCGTGTCCCGGAACGGTGTATATCTATGGCGGGGAACAGACGGATTTCTGATAGCGCCCTGCTGAGGTGGAGTTCCATGTTCCCTGTACCCTTGAATTCCTCGTAAATCACCTCATCCATCCGGGAACCTGTTTCGACAAGAGCGGTTGCAACAATGGTAAGGCTGCCGCCCTCCTCTATATTGCGGGCTGCACCAAAAAACCTTTTCGGCCAATGCAGGGCTGCCGAATCAATGCCACCGGAAAGCGTCTTTCCAGTTGTGGGGACTACCAGGTTATTCGCACGAGCCAAGCGGGTGATGCTGTCAAGCAGAACCACAACATCTTTTCCCTCTTCCACCAATCTTTTTGCTCTCTCCAGAGCGAGATCGGCAACTCGCAGATGGTTTTCCGGTTTCTGATCGAAGGTAGAGGGAATAACGCTTCCACGGACCGACCGCTCCATATGTGTAACTTCTTCCGGCCTCTCATCAACCAAAAGAACTATGAGTACGGCATTTGGGTGATTAGTGGTAATTCCATTGGCAATTTTCTCCAAAAGGACCGTCTTTCCTGCCTTGGGAGGAGACACAATCAACCCGCGCTGACCCTTTCCCAAGGGAGCAAAGATATCAATGATACGGGTGGAGATTTCATCCGGTGCTGTTTCCAAAATGAAAGGCTCATTAGGAAATATAGGGGTGAGATTGTCGAATAAAGGCCTCTTCTTAGCTTGTTCAGGATCTTCATCATTAATAGCTTCGATCCGTAATAAGGCGTAATACCTCTCACCCTCTTTCGGTGGACGTATCTGGCCGGCGACCTTATCTCCACTCGAGAGAGCAAAACGCTTGATCTGTGAAGGAGAAACATACACATCATTTTCGCATGCGGTAAAATCATCTGAGGTGCGTAAAAAACCGTAACCCTCTGTGGTAATCTCCAATACTCCTTCACTGAAAATGTACCCTTTTGATTCTGTTGCTTTTCGCAGTATCTCGTATATCAGCTCGTTTTTTCTCTTTCTTGTCGAACTGGGTATATTTAATTTTTGTGAGATTTCTGCAAGCTCCGTATTGGTCTTGTTTTTCAAGTCGGCAAGAGAATACTGCAGACCGGCATTTCTACGTTCCTTTTCTGCTTCTCTTTCCCCTGAATAAATATCGACAGAGCTGTTTTCTTGAACCAAAATAACCTCCTCCTGTTCCTATGGTATTACCATGCTGCGGATCAACTCAGCGTGTTCTGGAGCATCAACGTCAAACCCAATTTCAGGATATGGGGTGATCACCGCCAACCCATGCATACCAAGTATTTTTTGCACACGTTCTTCGATATCTCGAATACTCACTCTACGTAATAGAAATTTGATTATAATTCGTGCCCCTAACAGACGTGCTATGGCTGCTGGATTTTTCCGCTGGGATATAACTTTGGCGATCCACTCTTTCCGCTGTCGGACAACTACGGGATCAACATAAAACATATTCCCTCCACTGAAGCAGCCTTCCCGCAGGCAAGCGAACGTTCGCTTGGAGTTACCGAATTTTTTTTGGTACACTTCCTTGCGGATTATGGGGTAATAAAAATCAGCATTCCGTTTATCACAACGGTATAAGAAATCCTGTATCATTTCTCCCTTCAGGAGAGGTATATCACTGGTAAGAACAAGTACGCGCTCCTGGGAGTGTAGATAATTTAGTCCATTTACGGTGCTTTCGAAGGGGTTTTTTCCGGAAGGAACTACCTCTTCAACCAACCCTTTTATCCGGGCCTTTAATTCATAAACAGAACCAACCACAACAATCCTGTCTATGTTTGGAACAACCTTGAGGGCTTCTATAACATACTCTATCATAAAACGGCCATGAATGGCAAGTAATGCTCGATTTGTCACCCCATATTTTTTCTGAAATTTCTCATCAATTCCTCCACCAGCCAGAATTATCGCGTCGGGCAAGTACCTTTCCTCCCTTCGCTGTTTCCCCTGTATAGATATTCCGGTACCCGGGTCAGGGTTTGAACCGCCTGACATTCTATTCCCATATCTTTCATTTGCCTGCAGATGTTGATAGCGGTAGCTTCCTCCCGCACCACCCCCACCAAAGTTGAACCGCTTCCACTGAGAAACACTCGACTACATCCTCTCTGAAATAGTTCTTTTTTCAGCTCCTTAAGTTGTGGGTAGGCTGAAAATACCGTTTTTTCAAAATCATTCATTATAAGCGACTCAATTTGTATTACACTCGGACTTTCATTGTATTTATCAATAACACTGTTTCTGCCGGGACCGGCTTTTTTTCTACCAGCCGCAAACTCATCCCAAGCTGCGAAGGCCCAGGCAGTAGAAATGCCAAATCCTGGAAACACGAGAACCAAGTGCGCTTGAGGAGCAGGCAACAAGGGAATAACATTCTCCCCCCTCCCCCTGATCCTGGCAAAGGGGACCTCAGAAGCAAAAAAAGGAACATCTGAACCAATGCGTGAAGAAGTCTCCAAAAGCACTTTTTGAGAGAGTTCAACTCCCGCCATTCTTGAAAAGAGCCGTAAAAGAGCCGCTACATTGCTGCTTCCTCCACCCAATCCGCCTGCAAGCGGAATGTGTTTCCGGATACGTAACGAAAATCGGATATCACGTAAGGAAGAATGGAGAGCACGAACTGTTTCGAGAAGCACTGCCAGCATACTTCCCGGCCCCGTTGGTATATCGAGATTGCATTCAATCCGATCATGGGAATCACTTTGGTAAATCTCAATTTCATCATATAAATTGACAAGCTGCATCAGAGAATCAATGTTGTGATAACCATCATCTCGCTGAGAACCGATACGTAAAAACCAGTTTATTTTTGCATAGGAGCGTATCGTGGCTATTCTCGCGTTTTTCCCTTTCCGAATATTCACAGAAAACGATGGAATACTGTCCTGCATCAATCCATCCTCATTATTAAACACAAAAGGGGTTGCCATCATGGAAGTTAAAAATCACCTCACTGGATGAAACAGAAGTAATCTATCCGAGGACCTTGTTGGATTTATAAATTTTGGAACTCGTTATATCTGCAAATTCTTTCTCTTGAAAACAACCTACCCGATGATACCCCAGTCCTGGGAATGAAGCAAGAGCCCGCTGGAATGAGCTTGAATCGCCCCTTACCAACACGTGTAATTCACCTTTCCCGTTTAATATCATGTTATTTTTTTGAAGAGACATCTTCAGCGTTTTTACGGCCGCCACAGCTGGGTCCACAATCTTTACCCGGCCATCAGTGAGCTTCTCAAAATAATCACTGATAAGAGAGAAATGCGTACACCCCATCACTAAAACGTCAACACCCTTATTTATAAGTTTTTCAAGTTCCCGGCGTACCTTTATCACGTGCTCTGTTGAACGGTATTCACCTCTTTCAACAGCTTCTATATACTCAGGCCAGGCTTCTTCGATAACTTGCACAGAAGGACTATGTTCAACTATACACCGCTTGAACAAAGAACTTCTTACCGTTGCCTTGGTAGCAAGGACTGCAACAATACCATTGCGGGTCATCCTTGCCGCTTCTTCAGCTCCTGGTTCCACGATTCCAATTATCGGAAACTGAAAGTGTTTCCGAAGTTCAGGCAAACAACTTGAACTGACAGTTCCACAAGCTGTAATAACCGCTTTTATCCCATCCTCTTGAGAAAAATAAGAAAAAAAAGGGTGTACTATGCGCAATAATTCACCAGGGGTTTTGAATCCGTAAGGAAAGTACAGTGGATCCGCTATATAGACTATATTTTCACCAGAAAGATAGCAGCGCATTGCTCGAACCACGCTGAAGCCACCAATGCCGGAATCAATAATTCCTATAAACTGGTTTTTCACCACACCATCCTCTTTTTTTCTTTCCTGCTTCTTCGAAAAGCAACAGAAGCAGTAACAAACCCCGAAAAGAGGGGATGAGGCTTATTCGGGCGCGATGTAAATTCCGGATGAAATTGGACTCCAATAAACCAAGGATGGTCAGGAATTTCCATGATTTCTACTACTTCAAGCTCCGGATTATATCCGGCTAACACCATACCTGCCTCTTCTAAACGCTCGGCAAAACGTGAGTTAAATTCATAACGGTGACGATGCCGCTCCTTCACCTCTGCTACCTGAAAGAGATCTCTACTGAGTGAAGGCGACAAAACACATCGATAATTCCCCAAACGCATAGTCCCCCCTAAATCCCTCATGCCGCGCTGGGAAGGAAGCAAGTCAATGACCGGAAAGGGAGTACCTGGTGAGAATTCAGTTGAATGTGCGTCCAGCATGCCCGCTTTGTTTCTCGCAAATTCAATAACAGCCGCATGCATACCCAGGCAAATCCCAAAAAAAGGAACATTGTTTTCTCGAGCAAAACGTACCGCCCGGATTTTTCCCTCAATGCCTCTTTGCCCGAACCCCCCTGGTACCAGGATTCCATCCAGATCCTCCAAAATCAGTGATGGTTCTACGGCTTGCAATTTTTCGGCCTCTACAGGACGAATTCTCACCTTCAGCCCATATAAAGCTCCACTATGATGGAGAGCTTCCCGTATGCTGAGATACGCGTCTTTCGATTCTACATATTTTCCAACAACTCCAATCCGTATTTCCTCTTGGGGGTGTGTGATCCTGTCAACAATTTTTTTCCACTCCTCTAAGTCAGACGGTCCGTTGTCCATTTGCATCCTGCTGGTGATAATGTCTCCTACGCCCTTTTCTTCAAGAACTAAAGGTACCTGGTAAATCGAATCCACATTCATCACTGGAATTATGGCTTCTCTGTCAAGGTCACAGAAAAGAGCTATCTTGGAAATTACATCAGACGTAATAGTGTGAGAAGACCGGCATACAATCATATCGGGTTGAATACCTATACTGCGCAGTTCTTTCACCGAATGCTGAGTAGGCTTGGACTTGAGTTCCCCCGCTGCCTCCAGGTAAGGAATCAGGGTAACATGAATATAAAAACAATTGGAACGACCGATATCGTTTTTTATTTGACGTATAGCCTCCATGAAAGGAAGACTTTCAATGTCTCCCACTGTCCCTCCGACTTCCACTATGGAAACATCCGCTCTTGATTCTTCCTGTAAACGAAAAATTTCTTCTTTTATTTGGTTTGTTATGTGGGGTATAACCTGAACGGTGGCTCCCAGGTAATCCCCTCTTCTTTCGCGCGCGATAACAGAATTATATATTTTACCGGTGGTAATATTACTGTCCCGCGAAAGTTCTTCGTCTATAAATCTTTCATAATGCCCGAGGTCCAGGTCGGTTTCTCCTCCATCCCGGGTAACAAACACCTCTCCGTGCTGGTAAGGGTTCATGGTTCCTGCATCTACATTGATATAAGGATCGAACTTTTGCATGGTGACATTCCATCCCCGGCTTTTTAAAATCCTTCCGACGGAAGCAGCGGTGATACCTTTGCCCAAGGATGAAGTGACTCCACCGGTAACAAAAATAAACTTTCCCCGCTGGTTCGACATATGTCACCCTTCCTCCTTACATGGTCTGCGGAGCAGTAATACCCAGAAGCGATAATCCATTGCGTAAAACAGTACGGGTAGCTAAACAATAGCGAACACGTGAAGCGGTGAGTTCAGGATCGCTTTCATCCAAAATACGGTGATGGTTATAAAAAGCGTGAAAGGCACCTGCCACATCATGGAGATAATTGCATATCATATATGGCTGACCCTGCTGGGCGCTTTTACGGACAATCTCCGGATAGTAGACGGTTTTTTTTACTAACTCCTTTTCCAATTCACCCCGGAAAACACACTGGACAGCAGCGGGAGCTTCAGGATCCAACCCCTTTTTCCTCGCTTCACGGAAAACGGAAGCGATGCGGGCATGCGCGTATTGCACATAATATACCGGGTTATCCATTGAGTGTTTTTTTGCTTCCTCTATATCGAACTCAAGATGGGTTGCCGGATCCCGCATGAGAAAATAATAACGAGCTACATCAGTTCCAACTTCATCAATCAAATTCCGTAGTGGGACAAATTCACCCTGCCTGGTTGACATTCTTTCCGGTTGACCCTTACGTAATAACGTCACAAACTGAACGATGTAAATATCCAGGAAGTTTTCGGGTAGGCCCAAGGCATGCATGGAAGCTCGCATGCGCGGAATGTACCCATGGTGATCTGCTCCCCATACGTCAATAACCCTTTTGAATCCTCTTTTCCACTTGTTCCAATGATATGCGATATCAGAGGTAAAATATGTCGGGGATCCGTTTTCCCGAACCAGCACCCGATCCTTGTCGTCCCCCCACCTGGTTGTCTCCAGCCATAAGGCTCCGTCTTTTTCAAAAGTATGTCGTTGCTCTCTCAGACGCTCTAAGGCTCCCTCTACTTCTCCATTATCATACAGCGTGCGCTCACTGAACCAATTATCAAACGTGACCCGGAAGTCCTCCAGGTCCTTGCGTATAGATGAAAGTATTTTCTCAACTGCATATTGCCGGAATAATGCATTTCTTTCTTCCTCGGGTATTTCAAGCAAGGCATCTCCCTTTTCAGTCAGCAACGTACGCGCAACGTCAATAAGGTAGTCACCATAATATCCTCCGGATGGGATTTCCGCTTGCATTCCCAGTAACTCCCTGTATCGAACCTCAAGTGACATGCCAAGCATATCAATTTGTGTTCCGGCATCATTAATATAGTATTCCTTTTCTACATTGTATCCGGCACATTTGAGTACTTTTGCAAGAGAGTCGCCAAAAGCTGCACATTTTCCATGACCGACATGGAGTGGACCGGTGGGATTGACACTCACAAACTCAACCTGGACACGTTCACCATTTCCTATGCCTATTTTTCCGTATTCATTTCCTTCTTGCAGCACTTCCTCCAGGAACGGCTCAAAAAAATTATCTTCCACAAATACATTGATAAATCCCCGACCGGCTACTTCCAGACGTGTATGCTCCTCGAACACCTTAGATAGCTCCCTGACCAGCTCTTCTGCTATCTGGTGGGGAGATTTCCGCAATTTTTTGGATAATGTGAACGCAAGGTTCGTTGCAAAATCCCCGTGCTTCCGCTCCCGGGTCGGATCTACCGTATAGGAAATTTCTTCGGCCCATTCCGGATACACTTGACATAAGACAGAATTGATGATTTTTCGAATATGTTCTGTGATTAAACGGCTCATGCTACCCTCTCTAATATTGCTTAGGTTCGATACTCAAAAGCGTATACACATCCTGTTTCCAATAAATAAAAACCACACCTCACCTTGTTAATGTCTCGGCAGGGTGTTTCCCCTCCTGCTGTGGAGGTATTGGCGGAATACAAATGGACAGATATCAGGCAGTCGTTCTTACTATTGTCGAAGGTATTTCCCGCCAGCTAACGAGGAGAAAGTTCCTTCCTGAACACATTCCATCACAAAAATTCTATCAAGTATGGTGGAGGCGGCGGGAATCGAACCCGCGTCCGATACTCATGAACAAAAAGAGCCTACGAGTGTAGCTTCGGCTTTCAAGTATTCGCCTTCCGTCTCTCCCCGAAGCTGGATTGACGGTCCGCTATCCCGGCGTAATCTCGCCCCTGGTATCCGGGACTTCCCAGGGGCCAGCCTGAATTTTGACACCCGTTACGAACTGCTCAGGCACACAGCTCAAGGGCGTGCCGCTTAATTAAGCGGCAAATGCCAGTTGTTCGTCGGCGTTTGTTTTTTTTCCACCTTTTTTACGAGACCCGGTGGAGACCTCGACTCGCCTCTTTCCGTCCATCCGAGCACCGTCGAAACCAAATCGCCCCCGCACATTCATCAGAGCGTTTTAGGAAAATCGGATGGCTCAAAAACGATCTTTTATTGACCGTTCCACTTCACGGTTTATGTCCCGTTCCTGTATTTCCCTTCTCCTGTCATAAACTTTTTTCGGTTTCACCAGTGCCAGTTCCACCTTGGCCCGGTTGTTCTGGTTAAAATATAATCGTAAGGGGACTATTGTCAACCCCTTTTGTTCCGCCTGGCTTCCCCATTTATATATCTCTCTTTTATGGAGCAGAAGCCGTCGGGTCCTTTTCGGTTCATGATTATAAATATTTCCCGAACGATAAGGCGATATCTGCAACTGGTGAAGCCACATCTCCCCGCCCTCCACACGTGCGAAAGCATCTGTCAGGTTCACACGGTGATCGCGCATTGATTTAACTTCTGTTCCTCTAAGCTCCACACCCGCTTCCAAGGTATCTAAAACCTCATAAATATGACGGGCTTTCCTGTTTTGTGATATGAGTTTCACGGCTTTCCGAACCTTTTTTTCAAACCAGAGATAGTGTAAAATATTCCCTTGTTGTTTACCAGTAAGAAACAGCAGGAAGTAGTATAGCATCGGTCGGCGGTCTTGCCAAGCGATAGAGAAAGGAAGTGAAGCTTTTGGAGTCATCCCGGATTTTATCTCTGGATGAGATCCGAACACTCATTGATGAATACGGAAAAAGAGCAGCCAATCTGAGAGATCAGAAAGGGAAAGAAATCGCTTTACTGGAATTACGGGATACCATTCACAATAGCCTTATGTACTATCGTGAACGCGGAGCCTACCTTGACTCGGAGGACACTCGCCTTGGCAACCACGATATGGTCCTCAAGGGTAAAGCACATTCACTGGTTCGTATGGGTGGAGCAACGGAATTTGCCCGTGCCCGTTCTCGCCTCTCCCCCGAAACCGGGCAATGGTGGTGGTGGCTGGATAAAAAAGTTGCTGAAAAAAACAGGCAAAACAGAAAAAAGAACTTCCTTACCCTGAGTACTGTTGTGGGTATCCTTCTGGTACTGTATTTTGGCATCTTCAGGCTGCCACCTGATGAGAGAGAGTACTATGATACTATGAACGCTATCGAAACCATAAGCGAAGAATTTACAGTAAGTGCTTCCCGGACCGAACAACTTGCGTTGCTCGAAGAAGCTTATGCATTGACAAAAAAGATGCAAGAATTATTTCCGGAGCGTTATCCTTCTTATCTTATAGCCGGGGTAGTACTGGAAAAAAAAGAAGATACAGAAAAAGCTCACGATTATTATCACCAAGCACGTGCGCTCATAGGTTCGGAGCCCGATTTTCTTGTTGAACAAGCGTATTGGTACCTGCACCTCGATTCAGGTGAAAATGCTCTTTTGGTGCTCAATGAAGTGGTGGATACTTATCCGGACCATCTTGCCGCATGGAATCTTCTAGGTACAATTCATGAGGTCGAACAACGAATTCCTCAAGCCATGCAAGCATATGAACGGGTTCTGGAGCTAGCAGAAGAGCAGAATGCGGTAAGTTTGATTCCCATAACACGCATGAAAATTGCCATGCTGCAAATGCAGCTTCCCGCATTTTCGTTTAATAATGAGTAATTTTCTTTTTATCTTTTAAGGGAACATCACGTGTTGCCACTAAATCAATATTTTCCCCAAAAAGATTGCTCTTGATGATTTCACCCCTTTTCACGGGAGCACTGACTTCCAAGGGAGAAATTGCCTGGACCAGAGCTCGTATCTGGTCCCGTGGAAAAGGACGTGAGGTTTTTACCGGCAAACGACGGATATTACCGTTCTGTATTTTTATGGTTGTCGCCACAATTCTGCGGGGATCGTCAGCCTCTTCCTTCACATAACGCTCTCCCCTGGGACAGCGCGCCCCGCGCACAAGAAGGGTATTATTTTCTCTCTCTACCACTGTATGGCAGCCCATAGGACAAGCGGTACAAATAATTTCCTTAGATTCCCTGAACTGGTTCTCCATCTATTTCTATCTTCACCTTTCCTGTTTCATGAGGCCATTCTATCCCTCTGCTTGGAATTCGAATCATCTCACTTGGCCTGCATATTGAAATGGGTTTTTCATATATAATCCTTTCTCCCCTCTGGAACCGAATATTCCCATCACGTAAAGCTGTCGCCGGTCTTACAAATATATCACCTTCCCCTCTTTCACGGATACGCTGGGGCACAACCAGTCCGACCCCTCCCCCACATTCCAGAATGAAGGAAACCGGTGCTGGTGGATTTTTTAAAGCCGCTGCGCTACCCGTCCTCTCTGAAATGATGCTTACGTAATCAACCAGGTCAAACACAGACGACACGTTTCCACATGCGAATATATGTGGTATCTCTGTGGTTCCTTTTTCATCAATATAAGGACCACCGCTTTCCGGGCATATGGGTATCCCTAACCGCTGGGTAAGTTCGTTTTCAGGTATGAGGCCGACTGACAACAAGAGACAATCACATTCCATCCACTGGCTCGCTCCTTTAATCGGTCTCCAGCTGTTGTCAACTTTACTTATTTTAACCGCTTCAACCCTGTCTTCCCCCCGAATACCTGTTACGGTGTGGGAAAAAAGCATGGGAATATTAAAATCCAAAAGACATTGGACATAGTTGCGAACCAAGCCGCTTAAGGAATCACGGATTTCTACCACAGCATTTACCCGCACACCTTCGAGCTCAAGCCTTCTGGCCACGATGAGTCCAATATCTCCTGAGCCGAGAATGACTGCTTCCTTTCCGGGAAGAAGGCCATCCACATTCACCATGTACTGTACGAGCCCTGCAGTAAAAACACCGGAAGGCCGGGTACCAGGAATCCGAATCATGTCTCTCGTTCGCTCACGACATCCCATGGCCATCACAACAGACCGGGCCGAGATTTCCCATATACCGGAACGATTTACAGCCTTTACATACCCATCTCTATTTACTTCACACACAAGTGTGGAAGTCATCACTTCTATGCTGCTTGACGCGAGACGATCTTTATATATCCCCGCATACTCAGGGCCGGTCAACTCCTCACCAAAACGCTGAACACCGAAACCAGCGTGAATACATTGGTTGAGAATTCCTCCCAATTCATCCCCGCGTTCCAGCAAAAAAACAATTTTAGCGCCGCTTTCTCTGGCACCCAAGGCAGCGGCCATTCCCGCCGGTCCCCCTCCTATTACCACCACATCAGCAAGAACCTTTTTCGGCATATTCACTCCTCGAACATTCTTCCCTGGTTTCACCGGCAAAAAGCGGTGACTTACGTCCCTCTTTGTACATATTTCCGTAAGGGACATTCCCGATTTCCGACATCAAACGAGGTATACTCATCAAGCAAAAGCTCCCCTGGCATCTTCCCGCGGTTGTGCGGATTCTCCGCTTCAAGCCATCCAAGGTAGACGCGCCGGGTGGAGTTCGAAGAGCATGCTTCACTTCTGCCACGGTCACTTCCTCACAGCGACATATTATTTCACCCCAGTCAGGATCTTCACGAATCAATGCCTCACGGGTTTTCCAATCGGCTTCCCGGAACACGGGAAAAGCCTTTCTGAAGCGGAAATCGTTTTTCTCCCGCAATGTGAGTCCTTTATTGTGGAGTTTTTCTCCAACATATTCAGCTATTCCAAAAGCTGCGGTCAATCCCGGTGATTCAATCCCAACCAAATGTAAAAGGTTTGGATATGTGTTTGAAAAGAATATATGGAAATCACGATCGGGCAGAGTTGGCCGAAGACCGGAAAAATTGCGGATATTCTTATGGAGAGGTATGTGAGGCGTCAGCCTGTGTGCGCCCTTCTCTACCTCTTCAAGTCCAAAGTAAGTGGTGGAAGAGTCAAACCGGTCCAGAGGCTCGAAATTGGGGCCAGCCAAAACATTACCCTCCGGGGTAGGACACACCAGGATTCCCTTGCTTCTTTCGCGTGGAGCAGGATATAAAACCCTATTGACAAAACCATCACAATCCCTGTCGAGGACAAAATATTCACCCCTGCAGGGACGAATATCAGATATTTTATCTCTTGAATACCGTGCTATTTCAGACGAAAAAAGCCCCGCCGCGGTTATGACAAAGGCAGCCTCCCAATTATTCTCGGGAGTCAAAACCCTAATATATTTCGATGTTTGGTCAAATCCTCGAACATGTTGGTCAAAATGAAATTCTACCCCGTTCAAAGCGGCACATTCTGCCAGGGAGCATACCAGTTGAAAAGGAGAAACCACCACAGTTCCAGGGTCATAATAGGCAGCCTTTAAATTTTTATTCAGGTTGGGTTCTCTTTTGCGGGCTTCAATAGGTCCCATAATTTCAGCTTCCGGGCATCGACCGCGTGCTTTCACTTCCCTGAGGTGTCCTATGTCCGCAGCAGAAAGCGCAACAGTCAAGGCTCCACATTCGCGCACCGGAAGATCCAGTTCCTTTTTTGCCCGCGGGAACCAGGATAGGGAGCGCAGATGGAGTTCTCCCTTCAAAGTATCAGGTGTCCAATAAGAACGGGAGTGAAATATACCCGTGTTTGCCTTGCTCACTCCACAGCAGACATCCATTTCTTTTTCTAGCAGGGCTATTTCAAAATCATAATGTGAAAAATACCAGGCAAGCGCACAACCGGTTACTCCACCACCGATAATGATGAGATCATAACGTTTTTTCATGGGAACTCCATCCCCTTACCCGCTCTATCCCTCGTTGCCATTTTTCAAGATGCCGCTTTCTTTCCTCTTCTGCCACGGCAGGAGTAAATACTGTTCCTTTCTGTCTTTTTGCCTCAATAAAATCCCTTTTCAACAAACCATGGGAAGCGGCCATCAAGTAAAAAACCCCTAATGAGGTAGCTTCAACTTCGGGAAATACTCGAATGGCCTTGCCTGATAAGTCTGCTTGCAACTGCATGAGATATTGGTTTCTGCTCATTCCCCCGTCAACATTCATTTCCTTCGTTTCGGGTACAACCTGCTCCATTGATTTCATGATGTCTGTTGATTCCAGGGCAACCGCTTCCAATGCTGCATATACTATTTCCTTTTTTCCAACATTCGGTGTAAGCCCGAATAGAGCTCCCCGCGCATATGGATCCCAGTAGGGGACACCTAAACCCCAAAAAGCAGGAATGAGAAGCAAATCATCGAATTTTTTCGCTTCACGGGCCAGTTTTTCCGTTTCATGTGGATCTTGATAAAACCCCAGCGCTTGCAGCCACTCCATCAGCACACCTGCGCTGAAAGCGCACCCCTCAAGGGCATAGACCGGTTTTCGGTCATCCTCGAATGAAGCGAGTGTGGTAAGTAGTTTCCTGCTCTGTTTGGGGTACGCTCTACCACAATTCGCCATGAGGAAACAACCTGTCCCATATGTATTTTTCATCACTCCCGGCGTGAAACACCCTTGCCCTAAAAATGATGCTTGCTGATCTCCTAATACAGCTTGCACCGGGGAATATGCATGAGCTCCGAGGGGGAACTCACCGAAGTGATACGTTGAAGGCACGACGGCAGGGAAAATAACATCTTGCAGAGAAAATTCTCTTATAATGTCTTGATCCCACTCCAATGTGTATATGTTGAACATCATTGTCCGGCTGGCGTTGGTGTATTCTGTATAATATGACTTTCCACCGGTCAATTTCCATAAAACATATGTATCGAGTGTACCGAAATACACTGGTTTCTTGCATGAAACGTTGTTCAGTATCCACACCAACTTACTCAAAGAAAAATAGGGGTCGAGCATCAAACCGGTTTTCCGGTAAAGAAATTCGGTTTTATCCCTGTTTTCAGTACACCATCGAGCCGTTCTTCGATCCTGCCAGACAATCGCCGGGTATACCAGTTTGCCACTTTCATCCCATACAATAGTTGTTTCACGCTGGTTTGTTATGCCGATACCCCGCGGGCGGTATTTGAGTTGCGTGAGTTTTTCTTTAAGAGTACTTAATAAAGCATTGGGATCAAACTCAACGCCTCCTGGAAGGGGATACGTGAGAGTAACTGGAAACTGGTTTCTCTCAATAATCTCACCCGTGGTGTTCCAGGTAAGAAGCTTGACATTGGTTGTTCCCAAATCAATAGTCAGAAAATACGCATTCATGGCTTCTTTCCCTCCGGCTGTATAGCCAGGAGCTACCATTGCCTGAATTATAGAGTTTCCACTTGCAAGAAGTTCGTAAATCCAGGGAGATTCAACGGTACCCCTCCAGTGATGACAATCCTGTCTCCTGGAGCAGCAAGTTTCATTTCCCGCACGATCCGGTATGCCTCCTCGATGAGTCGATCCTGGTTATCAAAAGAAGAAACAAGACGTGGGAGAACCCCATAACAAAGAATTGTCTTTTCTACTGTTCTGGTTTGTGGTGAAAGCGCAAGGATGTTCTGATGGGGGCGGAAACTTGATACTCTTTGTGCCGTACTCCCAGAATACGTAAAAGTAACGATAACTGCTGCTTGTATCCGGCGTGCAACCTCTATCGCCCCCAAAGATACCGCACATGATGTCTGCACATTCTCATCAAAAAGAATTCTTTTGTCGGACGCAAAGGCTGTGTTTTGCTCGGTGAAGGCAGCAACACGTGAGGCGGTGCGTACTGAATCAACCGGGTATTCTCCCACCGCGGTTTCGCCTGAAAGCATGACCGCGTCTGTCCCATCATAAATGGCTCCAGCTACATCGGTAATTTCCGCCCTGGTAGGTATCGGACTCCGAATCATACTTTCAAGCATCTGAGTTGCCACTATGACAGGAGTGGCTTCACGCCTGCACTCCAGGATAATTTTCTTCTGCCAGAATGGAACTTCCTCAATCGGGATCTCAACTCCCAAGTCACCCCTGGCCACCATAATTCCATCACTCAAATGAATAATATCTTTTAAATTTTCAAGAGCCTGCGGCTTTTCAATCTTGGCAACAATAGCAACATCTCTGTCACGTGATTGTATTTTCTCTCGCAATACGTTGATATCCCTACCACTACGAACAAAAGAAAGGGCCAGATAGTCTAATTGCCAACCCAAAACATCTTCAAGAATCTCAATATCTCTTTCTGTAAGAGAAGGAAACTGATCCGGAATGTGGGGGATATTTAACCCTTTTCTTGATGAAATATGCCCTCCTTTTTCTACATGGCAAAATACTTCACGGCGCTTCAGCCTTTCAACTCTCAAACGCACCAAACCGTCATTAATAAACACATTCTCTCCGGGTGAAACTGAATCGAAAACTATTTCATGTTCGATGAATATCGTGCCGCTATCTCCTTTACCTTCACCCAAAACCAGGCGTACGGTGCTTCCTTCCTGTAATTCAACTTCACCACCAGCTATTTCTCCAATACGGAGTTTCGGTCCGGGTAAATCTCCCAAAACAGCACATATTTTTCCCAAACGGTGGCTTTCTTCACGTATCATGTCCAACCAATGCTTATGCTCTTCCAAGGTCCCATGAGAAAAATTTAATCGAAAAACATTGACCCCCTCTTGTATAAGCAAAGCGGTGGTTTTACGGTCTGCCGTTGCCGGACCCATGGTCGCTACAATTTTTGTTTTTCGCATGAAAAAAGCCTCCTATCAATGCCGTGAGAAGTGAGAAGTATCAGAAATAAGGCGCATTGGAATATTCCCAATCTCTTCCGGCATTTCTTTGAATCGCTCGATACTTAACTGCCTTTCGCCCTGAGGTTAGCCAAAAAAACCAATAGCAAAAGTACCAAAAAGATCCAGATAAAATTACGTACAAAAAAAGAGTCCGGATGTGTTTTACTCAACCGTACATACAATAAGGGAGCTATTATAACCAGCGCAACCATCGTGGTGATGAGTTTCACCGGCAATATCCCTCCGGAACCGGGTAATGACATTTTTCACCATTCCGAAAGCAAACCAACTGCGAATATCCTGCTTCTTTCAGCAGTTCAAGGGCCGAAGCGAAATTCATGGCGACTTCTTCCGGACGGTGAGCATCGGAACCAAGACATACCTCAATCCCTAACTTGAATGCTTTCTTCAATAGCTCCAATGATGGGTACATCTCTTTGACCGGTTTCCGTAAACCCGCGGTATTCACTTCCAGCACCAATCCCATGTCTTTGCACAATCGAAGGGCATCTTCTTCTCCAGGAATGGGTTGAGCCGGTCGATGGCCGAACTTTTTTGGAAGGTCAAAATGAGCGACTACATCAAAATATCCGGTACTCATCCCCTGCATAAGAATATTGAAATAATCCTTATATACTGTTTCAACATTTTTCTTGTCGTATGTCTTCACTTGACGAGGGTCATCAAAAGCCCAGCCATCTATGAAATGAACAGATAAAAGAAGATAATCCCAGTTAAAAAAATCAAGAATTGGAGGAATACCTCCTTCTTTTTCCGGAACATAATCTACTTCTAAACCGGTTCGTATTTCGAGAGTGCCTTTCAACTTCCGGGCAAGTTTTGCAACATCTTCAATATACGTACTAAGATCTTCCTCTATGATGGAACAATGACCATCACGTTTTTCGGGAGGGAGATAATACTGAGGACAGTGGCCCGTAAATCCAATTTCCGAAAGACCTCTCGTTTTTGCATAATGCGCGTATTCATGGTATTCACCTATAGCATCACCGCAAAGAGGAGTATGCATATGGTAGTCACATAACGTTATGGTTGTCACCTATATGTTCCTCCTTGAATTATCCTGATACATGTAATGTATGTTGCGAATACCGTATCAAGTCACTTATACTTGAATATATTGAGAAGTACGAAAAAAAAGAAGGGGTTAAAACCCCTTCTTTTTAGATAGTCATAAAAGAAAATATATATTTGTTGTTATTTCACCATTTCTTTTAAGCCCTTACCTGGCCTGAAAAAAGGAACCTTTGTCGATGGAATTTGAATTTCTTTCCCCGTCTGTGGATTCCTGCCCCTCCTTCCTGCTCGGGTTTTCACACCAAAAGTACCGAAGCCAACCAGCTGTATTTTTCCATCTCCTTTCTTCAACTCATCCTGGATAATTTCAAACAGTCTGTCAACTACGGTAAAAGTATCCTTTTTGGTGATTTCGATTCCATCCTTCTTCAACTCTTCCGACAATGCACTAACTAGCTCCTGTTTGTTCATCCTTCCAAATACCTCCCTTTTTCAAAATATATTGCCCCCTCAACCTGGAACTACAATAAACCTTATAGCTGTTTTTTCAGTATCGTCGATTTTTACGTCAACAAAAGCAGGTATACATACTAGGTCAATCCCGCTCGGTGCAAGGTATCCCCTGGCGATGGCTATTGCTTTCACCGCTTGGTTCACCGCACCGGCTCCTACTGCTTGCATCTCAGCTTTTCCGTTCTCCCTTATTACACCGGCCAGAGCCCCCGCTAAAGCGGTAGGTCTAGTCTTGGAAGAAATCTTAAGAAGCTCCATCGCTGCCCTCCTTCATCCACTGCGCCATAATGCTGTTTCGGGGGAACCATCGGTACCCTGCTTCCCGATGTTATTGTGAATTACCCTCCTTAATATGGTATTTTACCTCACCGTCCTCATTCCTGCCACATTCTTTATCCTGAAAAACGCTTATCTCCGGGGAAACAGTATGGGTACCGGTCAGGCATTTTTTTTACATAATACACGCCTCCCTTCAATTAAGATCTTGCGCTCATTTGGAAATACGATTTTCTCACGAGCCTCTCCAAAAGTGAACCAGGATACTTCTGATATTTCCTCTATGTCCAACCGCTCTTTGGTTTTTTGGGGAAACATAAGAAAAAAAGAAACATTTTCCCGGCATAAAACTCCGTTCTTTTGGTAAGAATATGATATTTCTCCTACTGAAGGACCTATTTCCGCCTCCCACCCGGTTTCTTCTCCCACTTCACGAGTGGATGCCTCTTCCAAAGACTCTCCTTCGTCCAAATGTCCTTTAGGTAGAGTCCATCTTCCTGAATCTTTTTTCCTGACCAATAATACTTCCCAGTCATCCTCCTTTTTCCGAACCCCACCCCCC
>SKXZ01000109.1 GCA_007128145.1 Candidatus Nitricultor lacus
ACGCCCAGGGTAACGTAAAGGACCAGGCGGAGGACTTTCGGGAAACAACCACAGGAGTACCGGCCCCCAACGACCGGGCAAACCTAATTTAAGGTGCGCCATGAGCACATCATCAATATCATATACCTCCAACCGGTACCGAAGCTCATCTCCATTGCTGCTGAACCAGAAAAGAACCCGACCGCTGGCCAAAGTCTCTTGTGGTGGAACTGCTTCTTCCCCCGTAAGCACGGCGGAAAATTGTGCTGCCGGCAGATCATCCAATAGCTCGATAGACCATGTGGTCCTCCCTGGAAAATACACCATAACCACACATATGATCAAGCAAAACCATTTCATACCCCTCACACTCCCCGCTTAAATTCCTTATTATTATACCAGTACGAGGGTTTAGAGTTTAGAGCAAAAAGCGTTGAGGGTCGAGGGGGAAAATCTTTGAGACTTGAGAAGCCCGAAAAACAGGGAAATGGTGAAATGGAGAAGGGAAAACAGTATACTTATTGTAAAATAATTTCACACAAAACGGGATGATGCGACGAACAGGGTTTGTGAAACAACTGAAATGCCTTTTTCCAAAAGTTTTTCACGCATATTCGCATCCTCGCATATACAATCTTATTTACAGAGGAGCTCCCCTGCCACCTAGTGGCGGCATCGAAGATGTAAATCAGAATTCAGTTTTTTTAGCCCGTCACTGCGAGGAGCGAAGCGACGCGGCAGTCTATGCTTGTGTGTAGGCAAAAAACATAGATTGCCACGCACCGCCTATCGGCGGTGCTCGCAAGACAAGAGAAATAATGAGCCGTGAACTGTAAGAAGTGGGGTCTTTTACTCCTCACTGGCCAGGTGGCCTGAAGAAAGCGTTCCCCAGCTGGGGTTATTTTCACAATAAAATGTTATTTACAAAGGAGATGAACTCTTTGATTCAGGGATTCAATGACTTACCTGTAAACCAAACCCCTCTGCGGGCTGCAGTTCCCGGAGCATATGATCGAAATACCCTTATGAGCCTGGAACGCAGCCGGCGTGAAGATAATCTGACATCCATTTTGATTGGTAACCGTTTGAAAATCGAAAGCATGTGCAGCGAATTGGATATTGATACCACATTATACCGCATGGAAGAAGCACATGAGGAACACACCATCTGCCGTAAGGCAATAGATCTCTGTAACGACGGTGAAGCGGATATCCTGGTGAAAGGCATGGTCAGCTCCCCTTCCTACCTTGCTGCGATTCTGGAAGACAATAGATCTCACGGTATTAAAAGGTTCGTGAATCAATTATGGATTTTCGAATATCCCCGGGCCAATAAATTGCTGGTAATGAGTGATGGAGCACTCATTATTGCTCCCGATCTCATGGAAAAAAAACACATCATCGAAAACTGCGTTGAATTTTGTCACAAGCTCGGAATACCGCAACCCAGGGTGGCTGTCTTGGCTCCCCTTGAAAAGGTAAATCCTCGCATTCCCTCGTCCGTGGACGCGGCCCTCTTGAATGTCATGCATCAACGCGGACAAATTGGAGGCTGTCTGGTCGAAGGACCGCTGGCACTCGACAACGCTTTATCAGCAGAAGCCATGGAACAAAAATCAATCCAGGGAAAGTTCCGTGAATGTGCAGATATCCTTGTCGTACCTGGCCTGGATACGGGAAATGTCATGGGCAAGTCCTTTACCTGTGTCGCCAACCTGCGCAGCGCTTCTCTTTTGTGGGGAACCAGGATTCCCTCGGTTATATCATCCCGCTCCGGTTCGGTGGAATCGAAATTTCTCTCCATCCGGTTGGCGGCCTATATCATCACACATACTGAGCGCAAAACGCAAGCATACTGAGATAACAGGGTAGCCCAAGGCGGTCACTTCCGGAAATACGCATTATCATTTTTTCTGTACCCGGTGCAAAACTCCCGGTTCCCGTCCTTTCGCAAGACTCCACATATAGGCAAAGCACTCGACAGGCACGATTTCCGCCCAGCATGCGTATACATCCGCCGGTAACGAAGCGGCGAGGTGGAAATACTTTTGTTTTTCTCCCTCCATAAAGTCCGCACAATCAATTGTGCTGCCTATACTGACTAACCTGCCCCCAGCCTTCACCACTTCGAAGCAGGCCTGTTGAAAAACAGGAGAGGGCAAAGAAGAGCCACCGAGGGCAATGACCCCGTAACGATGATCGACCTGTTCTATTAACCCGTGAAAAAATTGCCCCACTGTTGTAGCTGTCGCCATCTCGCCGCTCATCTCTCCCGTAATCAATGCGGCATGCAACGCGTTTGCCTGGGATAAACCGCTTCCCATATACACCAGGTAACGAATGCCGCTGAAAAAATCACTGATTTCCCTCCCCAAATCTTCAGCACGGGAAAGCCATGTTCGCATGAGTGCCAACGCATCCCCAACTCCTTCTTCCCATCCGGAAAAGCCGATTCCAAAAGCATATCGAGCTAGGAGAACTATCGTACCCAAAGTATTGGTATATGTTTTGGTGGATGTGGCCTTCTCTTCTCCTGCCATAATATCCACCACACCGATATCCGCAAGGCAGCCAAGCTCACCCTGGGGACGATTGGTCATCACCATAGTGTTGCGGCCCTTGATGCTCCTTACAAGTTCCATGGTTTCAGTACTTTCACCTGACTGCGAAATGGCTATCAATAATGTACTATCGTCTAACAGAGAACGGTGGTAATGAGAAAGCTCTGACGCCTCAAGGGCAACAGCCTTTATTCCAACGCGGTTAAAAAGAACCGCGCCATATATACCGGCATAATATGAACTTCCCATTCCAGCGAATACTACACTATCGAATGATGAAATATCCATTGATTCCGAAATGCAAATACAGCCACTTTCCTTACTCAATAAAGCATCCAATACCCGCGCCTGCTCGGCCAGTTCCTCCCGGAAACCCATGTTCAACTTCCACCTTTCTCATGCAAAAGCACTCTTTCAAGCTCACTTGCAAGTTCTTTGAGAGTCGGGCTTTTCCCTTCCCTTATATAAAAACCTGCGACAAACATACCGCACAATAAACATTCCCTTTTTGATGCTCCCATGAGAAGTCCAAGACAAAAACCTGCATTGAAATTATCCCCACCCCCGGTGAGGAGTGCCGGTTGAGGTATCCTTTCACCCCGTTCCCAAATTACTCCTTCTCGAGAAACCAGGAAGCTTTCATCGATCAAATGCACAACCAACGCTTCGATGCCTACACGGGAAAAAATACACGTCGCTGCCTTTTCAAGTTCATCTTCCAGTGGTTTTTCCCCAAACAAAAACGCATATACCAGTTCTGTTTCATTCCGGTTGAGACCAAGGTACACTTCGTACTTGCCAGAAAGCTCTTCCAAGATTGATAATACCCTCTGAAGCTCTTCCGGCATTTTTTTTGAAAGATCCGCCAGATCGACAAAAAGATAACGCTTTCTTGTTTCTTCAAGAACAGGGTAGACTTCATGAAGCACCCCACGCCAAATTGTTTCTGCCTGGTTCAATTGGCTCCAATTGAGAAAACCAACCAGGGAGCTTACATTGAACATATCCTGCAGTTCCCTCAAAGATATTCTTTTCTTAATGAGTCCCCAATCAAGCTCATCCAAAACCGCTAAATCCGCCAGCATCATTTTCCCATCCAGAAATTCATAAGCGTAACAAAAAGCAGGAGATGAGACAGAGAGAACGTGACATTTTTGATGAAGGTTTTTAAATACGGAATATACCTCCGGGTAACCAGCCGCACCGATCAAGGTTGTTTTCACCCCGAGGCAGGATAATGCGTGAGCCATTATGGGAGCGTTACCACCGATTTTTTCCTGTTCAGTGACAAACTCAAGATCACAACTTTTTCCTGCCACAGAAATTATGTGATCTCCAAATTCTTTCATGGTGGAAAAAGGAGTAAAATGACGACGATCATGACGAGTGCGTACCAACCGGCAGATACGATCGACAAAACCATCGAAGCCAACAACCGCTTGGAATGGTATTTCCGTAGGCATGATACGTTTGACCTGCGCAAGTACCTTTTTTATCCGTGTTTCCACTTTAGCCTGTTCCACATCCCTGGTCTCCTGCGTTTGCTTTCCTTGATATTTTACCTTGAAGTACTCAGAGAAAAAACTCCCCCCCTGTATCTCTCTTCCCGGTTTGCTATAATGGCTTTTCGATAACAGCACTGGAGGAGTTTACGTTGATCGAGCTGAAAGATATCTCCCTTGTCATGGGCGGTATCCATTTATTTCGCAACCTTTCCATGTCAATCAATCCCGGTGATAGAGTGGGACTTATCGGTGTGAATGGAAGCGGAAAAACCACTCTTTTACGGGTTATCCTGGGAGAAGTTACCCCTGATCGTGGTTCGGTCATGTTACCCCCCGGTAAAAAAACCGGCTATCTTCCCCAAGAGCTTGTGCACTTGGATAATGTGAGTCTCGGGAGTTTCCTGAAAAATGCCGCAGGAATCTCACATCTCGAAAATAAATTGACACATACGGAAGAGCTTTTAGGGCGCTCCGTACCGGAAAGCCGGGAAAGCCGAAGCCTTTTAAAAAAACACGCAGCTCTTCTCAAAGAATACACGCTTCGTGAGGGCTACGCATTCGAAGCTCGATCACGGTCAATCTTACACGGTCTCGGTTTTTCTCAAGATGATTATCACAAAAATCTGCAGGATTTTTCCGGAGGGTGGCAGATGAAAGCGCTCCTGGCTTCTTTGCTTTTGGGCCCCTTTGAGATTCTTCTTTTAGATGAACCCACGAATCACCTGGATACTGATTCTCTCGAGTGGCTGGAAAATTATCTGGGTGATTATCCAAATACCCTTGTGGTTGTCTCACATGACCGCCGCTTTCTTGACAGGGTAACCAATCGAACAGCAGAACTTGCCCATGGATGTCTTTCTCTTTACCGTGGCAACTACTCTGATTACATCAAGGATCGGGAAACCAGCTATATACAAAAGGAAAAAGAACGCCAAGCTGTTAAAAAAGAATTCGCTAAAGAGCAAGATTTTATTGATCGTTTTCGTTACAAAGCTTCCAAGGCACCCCAGGTACAAAGCCGCCTAAAACACCTTCAAAAAATGCATATCGACGACCCTGATCCTACAGAAAATAAGGTAACCATAAGCTTTCCCCCTTGCGAGCGCAGTGCTCATGAAGTACTTTTCATGCAGGATGTGGAAAAACATTATGGAAATAGTCTGGTTTTTTCCGGCATAAGCGTTACCCTGTACCGGGGAGAAAAGGTAGCTCTCGTCGGCTCCAATGGTTCAGGAAAATCTACTTTCGCACGCTTAGCAGCAGGTCGGGAAAAACCTTCCAAGGGAATGATTCGCCGGGGAGAGCGTGTGCGTGCTGCTTTTTTTTCACAGG
>SKXZ01000235.1 GCA_007128145.1 Candidatus Nitricultor lacus
AGCTTTCTGCTCATACCATGAAAGCACCAGGGACAGGGGGAGGGAGTTTATATCCGTGTCGAAAGCTTCTGCGAGCGCCATGGCTATTCGTACGGCGGAATAAGCGTCATTACACTGACCTACGTCCAGTAAACGTGGGATGCCACCAATGTCTCCAAAGTCCATTTTATTAAAGCGGTATTTTCCGCATGCAAGGGTGAGAATAACAGAATCTGATGGAACGCTCTGGGCGAATTCGGTGTAGTAATTGCGCCCCGGTTTGGCTCCATCACATCCCCCGACCAGGAAAAAGTGTTCGATTGCTCCATTTTTCACGGCTTCTACTACTTTATCGGCTACGCTTAACACAGCGTTATGTGCAAAACCCACCATGATATTCTTTTCCGGCTCACTGGAAGGGAAACCAGGAGCGGCAAGCGCTGCTTCTATGACAGGTGAAAAGTCACGATTTTCGATGTGTCTCACTTCCGGCCAACCGACGAGGCCCGAAGAAAAGGTACGTTTTTTATAGCTATTTCTTGGTTTTTGCAGGCAATTGGTGGTCATGAGAATGGACCCGGGAAAAGCGTCGAATTCTTTTTGTTGATCTTGCCAGGCACCACCATAGTTCCCCACCAGGTGCTGGTATTTTTTTAGTTCAGGGTACCCGTGGCAGGGCAGCATCTCCCCGTGGGTGTAGACATTGATGCCGGTACCTTCGGTTTGCCGTAAAAGCTCATCCAGATCTTTCAAGTCGTGACCCGATACTACTATAGCCTTTCCCTGAAGGGGTGTTATCCGCACAGGGGTGGGCTCGGGGTGTCCATACGTACCCGTATGTGCTTCATCCAGCATTGCCATTACCCGGATATTCACCTCACCGACCTTAAGAGAGCGTGCGAGCAGTTCTTCAGTAGTGAGATCTGGACGCGTGAGAAAATCCAGCGTTTCGTGGTAAAAAGCATATATTGCATCATCTTCCACTCCGAGAATTTGCGCGTGATCTGAATAGGCAGCCATACCTTTCAGGCCGTATAAAATCAGGTGTAACAATCCAGCGTTTGTTTCTCCCATGGTTTGAATATGCTTTTCCAGGGTTACTTCCTCTCCTTGACGGACCAGCTCGTCCTCAGAGGAAGCTGGTTTCCACTGGGCAGGCCCTTGCAAGGTTTCGGGGGTTTTCCCCTGTTTCCGGCAGGCGTCTTCATACATTTTGCGAGCTTTTTCCTTCAATTCTCCGGCATGTTGAATGAGATTGGAGATTCGTTCAGAATCAAAATTGACATTCGTCACCGTGGTGAAGAGTGCTTCAATGACAAAACGGTCAATCCCACGGTCCCGTACACCCAATTCACCTGAGCGATGAGCGTACATTGAAATACCTTCAATGGCGTACACTAAAAGATCCTGGAGGGCAGAGGTTTCCGGGTCTTTCCCGCAAACCCCGTATGATGTACATCCACTTCCTTTAGCAGCTTGTTCACATTGATAACAAAACATGATATCATCTCCCTTCTAAAGGCAGTGAGTCGTGAGTATGGAGTCGTGAGTAGTGGAAAGGCAATATCATTAAAAAATCAGAGCCTGTTGTATCTTCCACATACTCAATCTCCTCTCACCTCTCAACCGCTTTTTGTCTTCATAACCTTATATTCTTTCATTGCGAGCCAGAGGCCCATAAAGCGGGCCGTAAACGAGTAGAAGGAGAAACCAATCCTGTTACCCTGGATTTCAACCGGGGTCCAGCAGCAGTTCACCTACTTCCTACTCCCTGCCCTTCAGGCTTCTCACAGTGACAAACTCAAAAATATCCCGAATACTGGATTCTAGCTCTTGACGCTTTTCAAAGAACGCGCAGCGGGTATGTGTTGTTCTTCCTGGATAATTCCGTCTATACCCACTCGGGTGAGAGTCAAAGGAAACGTTGCCCCGGAGCGATTACGGGCCTCTTCTACTATTCTTACCAGTCCTCCACAGCAGGGTACTTCCATGTAGGCTACCTCAACTGAAGAGGGCTGGTTGAGGGAAAAGAGATCAATAAGCTTATCCAAATACAACCCGGCATCATCCAGTTTCGGGCAACCTATGAATAAAGTTTTGCCTGCCAGTAATGACTTATGGAAGTTTGGCAGAGCATATGCAACACAGTCTGCCGAAATAAGAAGATCTGCTCCTTCCAGATACGGTGCCCGGGGAGGGACAAGCGAGAGCTGTACTGGCCAATTTCCCAGTGCGGATGACGCGGCTTCTGTTTCCCGCTTTGTTTCAGACTTAACCTTGTGCAGATTGCGGGCCATGGTTCCGGGACATACATGTTGAGCTGACTCCGGTTGTCTACGGAAAGCTTTTTTTCTTTCCTCCACGGCGGATGTATCGAAATCTTCAGCCTCTCTTTTTTCAATGGTAATAGCACCCTGGGGACACTCGTCCAGGCAAGCTCCCAGACCATCACAATATACATCACTCACCAAACGGGCTTTACCATTACGGATTTCGATAGCTCCCTCCGCACAAGCGGTCACACATAGTCCACATCCGTTACACAAGTTTTCATCTATTCTAACGATTGATCGCAATCTTTTTACACGAGGCATTATCTTGACCTCCTTTCTCAATGCAGTGAGTAGGGAGACGTGAGTAGTGAGTAGTAGAAAAAACACCCAAACCCTCAACTGCATTTAACATATTTGATGCCGCCACACAGTGGCAGGGGAGCTCTTTTGTTAAGTGATTGTATATGCGTAAATGCGATGATGCGTGAAAAGCTCCTGAAAAAGACATTACAGTTCATTCACCATCCGATTCAAGACTTACGGCCTTCAGCCACTCCCCCCCTTTATGAAAAAGATTGTCATTCGTGGCAGGTTCCCCTCGACTCTCAACCCTCGACCCTGGACGGCCTTAACAGAGACTGCCGCGTCATATCAATCCTCGCAGTGACGGACTAAAAACATTCTGAATTTTGACTCCTGAATACTGATTTTCATCTTCCTATGAGATCCACCAGTGTTTGCCGGGCCAAGAATTCTCTGAAATCCCCCACCATTTTTTCCAGAAAACCGCCGAACAAGCATTGCTGAAAAGGGCAGTTCTTACGATTGAGAATACATCCATCGGCTTTCAGGGGTCCCTCCAGGGTTTGGTATATTTCAAGGAGTGTGATTTCGGATGCGGGGCGGGCTAAGGCAAAACCGCCACGTGGTCCCCGAACGGAGCGTACGAAATCAACCTTGGCGAGCCTTTGCAGGACCTTCGCTAAGTGAGCTTCTGATCCACTGGTTTTTAAGGCCAGGTAATGTGTACTCACAAGCTCTTTTTGTGAAGCCATGAGACCCAAACTATGAAATGCAAGGGACAAGGCTTCAGGTATATGAACAAGACTCGACATGTACTTTCCTCCTATTTAGGTATTATAGTACCAGAATACCGAAACCTGTCAAGCCTAAAAGAAAAAAATTTTTCCCAGTAATTCGAGCATGCTTCTTCTCTCGAGTTTTTCATCATGACTCTCCCATTGCCCAATTCTCTATCTTTGTATTCTACACACCGAATGAGAATGGAATCATTGATTGGGCAGTCTTGAACTCAATTATGTATAGTTGTACAATAAAGCAACATAGTATTATCGTATTTCTACATGAGAGGAAGGGGAGCGTTTCGAGTGATGGGAATGCTGACGAAAAAGGTGCTTGTCGCTACGGATTTTTCTCCGCCTTCGAAACAATTGCTCAATTGTTTAGAGGAGTTTCGTTGTTTTGGGATTGAGGAAATATTATTAACGCATGTGGTAGATGTTCGAACCGCAGGTTTGAGTACTTCAGCCTTTCATTACTATGACGAAGAAAAAATGAACCGAGAAGTGGAAAGACTCTCCGGAGCTGGATTTCAAGTGACTCCAATGGTTCCGGTCGGCGTACCGGCACCTGAAATTGTTCGTATCGCCCGGGAGGAAGAAGCAGGAGTAATTGTTATCGCTTCTCACGGGGAGGGTTTCATCCGACAGGTATTTTTGGGCAGCACCGTTTTCGACGTCTTGAGGTTAAGCCCTGTCCCTGTTTTTTTGGAAAAATTCAAAGATGGGGAAAGTGATACATGTACACCGGTATGTACACAAAGGCTCAGGCGCGTGGTCGTACCGGTGGATTTTTCCCCCTGTTCCCGTGTGGGTATTCTCACGGTGGGTTCATGGGAAAAGATGGTAGGAGAAATACTTTTAGTGGCGGTAATCGAGCGAAGCCGTAATGCTGAGGAACTTGAACGTCAACGCTTGGATGCAGCTGAAAAACTAGAAGGTATCCAAAAAGAAATAGCAGGGGAAGGAATGGCTGTTCATAAGAGAGTTGAAGTGGGAATACCCTCCCGGCAAATTATAAAAGTAGTAAAAGAAGAGCAGGCGACGCTTTTGGTTGTACCCAGGAGAGGGAGGGGTTCTATCAGGGATCTTTTATTGGGGAGTACGGCCGAGGCACTCACTCGGCGCTCACCGGTACCGGTTTTTCTGGTTCCCTGTCAAGACAGGCAAAATGGGAGATATGATGATGAAAGCGGATAAAGTTTTCAGAGCACTGGGTTCTCCCCGGCGCTTGGAGATTCTCAAGATGATAATGCGGGAGCCCCTTTGTCAGTGTGAAATTGAACGGGCGTTGCCCATTGATAAAACCACCCTCTCCCGCCACGTGAAAACCCTGAGGGAAGCTGGCTTGATTGCGGTAGAGCATAAGGGAGTGATGAATATACTTCATCTGCGTGATGAACAGCTGATACACATCATTCGCGCCGTGGAAGATATTACGGATCGAGTGAGAGAGGTGGTATGAGTGTGGCAGGATGCCCTGCAGGAAGGACTATCCACTTTAATTGCTTATCTCGAACCCATTCATCTTCTCCTGGGGATTTTTCCTGCTTTTCTCATTTCCGGTGCAGTGGCCGCGTTGCTGGAGAAAGAAAGCATATTACGATTTTTCGGGCCTTCGGCAAGCCGCTGGATTGCTTTTCCGGTTGCTTCGATCGCTGGAGCGGTACTTGCAGTATGTTCGTGTTCCGTGATGCCGATGTTTGCTTCCATGTACAAGATTGGTGCCGGCATTGGTCCGGCGTCGAGCTTTCTCTATTCCGGACCGTCTATTAATTCAGCGGCGGTGTTTATTTCGGCGGCAATGCTGGGAAGGATCGGTTGGGCACGGTCGCTTTCCGCGGTTTTCCTGGCTCTTGCGGTAGGCCTGGTCATGGATATGTTTTTCGGTCTGCGGAGAAAAAAGGGAGAAGCGATGCCTGCTCCCCCGAAAACAACCATTCCCTGGAGGGGGCTTTTAGTTATCGCAGCCCTGGTGAGCATGTATTTCTAT